>JAPPII010000107.1 GCA_028820845.1 Candidatus Poribacteria bacterium | reverse complement strand
ACCTACGATCTATTGATGATTACTTACTCCTTGGGAGATTTGATAAATATCAGTTGGCTTTCGTATTTCTGCGTATATTCCTTGTATTTTTGACCTTCGACATATTCTTTCAAAGCCTCCAGTGTAACGCCTCCAGTCGATGCAACAAATTTTGAATTAGTCCACAAGGCACGTATACGAGTTAGTCCAGAAAATTCACTACGTAATCTGTAAGACGTATAGCCTTTAATTTTTCCTACGATTTTCGTAACTGCATATTTGGGTTCAACAGCCATCAAAATATGCACGTGTTCCGGCATTATTTCAAGTGCTGTTAGTGTGTAGTTGTAGTCTATTTGTTTTGCGATTATCAATTCCTTTAGTCGATTTTGTATTGCGGACGTTAAAATTTGCTTGCGATATTTGGTGCAAAAAATCACGGGGTAATCGCAAGCCCAAACATAATTGTAAGATGATTTGTAACGCGGTTCAGGACGAATACTTTCAAACATTTTAATTTACCTTTTGAATTTTGTTTATGTTGCATTATACAATATTACTTTTAAAATCGTAACTATATTTTTGATTACTTAATATTTTATCAGTAAAAATTAATCCTAAATTCAAAAGACGCGTAAGAGGAATCTAGCACAAAAACCCTACGCGTCGTCTGAATTGAAAAGCGAAATTGTTAAGTTGAATTGTATAACCTTTAACATCTCATTTTCCAAAATCCGTGTGTATGAGATATTATTTGATGTTTTCGTTTTAAATAGTCCAATGCACCACGACAGTATTTTGCAAAGCGAAGATTATTAGAAGGGTCTGTTTCTTCTAATTGCTCCTTAGTAAGATTGAAATGTTTTGCACATTTAGCAATTATACTCGACGTTTTGTGAGGTCTCCAGTCCGAAAGAATATCGAGAACAACAGGTTTAATATCTCCTTGTCTTGGCAGTGTACTTGTATACATTTATCGGTTCCTCTTATTTTTTTAACTGCAGGTTTTTTAAAAAGTTGAAGGCAATATATTATAGTAAAGCCCATAATTACTTATACACTTTTATAATATCGTCAATAGATGCCTCAGCGTTGTATTGACGTCTCGGTTTGATGATGGCGAAATCCTTCTCAATCGGGTTCAACTCCGGGGAATAGGGCGGTAAAAACAACAAACTCGCCCCCGAAGCCTGGATCAATGCCGCCGTCTCTGAACCTTTATGGAAAGAAGCATTATCCATAATCACAACGTGGGTATCATCAAGCAATGGACATAACATCTCCGAAAGCCAAGTGTTGAAAGCAATCTTATCACAACTGCCCTCGAAAAGCAGCGGCACCCTGAAACAGCCATCAAGACGTGCCGCAATCAAAGTCGTGGGGGTATACCGATGGCTTGGCACTTTATCTTCAACACGCATCCCTTTCGGGGCATAAGCATACCGACGGAAGTCGGTTTCACTGAAACCACTCTCGTCAAGATAAACTAACTTTTTGCCCTTTTCTGTCTCTTGCTGAAGTGCTGAGAGATACTCTTGGCGTTTCACTGGACACTGTTCTTTGGAGATCGTGGTCTTTTTTTTCGCGTGATATTGCGTTTTTTCAACGCATACCAAATACCATGTTTCGAGACACCAAAATGGGCAGCACGCTCCTGTTGGGTGGCATCTGGGAAATCAGCGACGTGTTGCTTGAGTGCCTGATAATCAAGGGTTCGAGGGCCTTGAGGCCCCGGTTTTTTACAGGTCAACGGGTCTTGAGCAGCCAACCACTCATAGATGATGCCCCGAGAGATGCCAAATCGTCGTGAAGCTTCGGCTTTACTACCGCCATTAGCAACGAAGTCAAGCACGCATTTGCGAAAATCTGAGGAATAACTCATAAGACTTAGAGGATACCATAAATCTCAGAATATGTCAAATTGTTTGAGGGCTTTACTATAATACTGACGGTTGATTTTCACCTGGAACAACAGAAATTCCTCTAACGAATTCAGTTTCACCGATAACAATGTTTTGACCATTACTGGTTAGGTTATCGCGTATTACACCCCAATAATTCCATTCTAATTTTGAATTACTTGGATTTAGCCCAAAATCATTAGGCACAGGCTGATTTCCATCAATAAGGGTTAAGTATACAAAGTTACCATCAGCGTTCGTAGCGTTCAATTCAGGCACTAATCGATCCGGTAATTTAATCACAAAATCTTTGACGATGTAGTTTCCGTTAACATCCATAAGTTCGATAAACATATTATTAGTCCACTCTCGGCGATCAAACGAAAACGAAACAATATCTTCGCTTTCGCCTTGCATATAATGCAATGATACTACTAATATGTTGGCGTTTACAAGCATCGCTTGATGTAATCCGATATTGGAAAACGCTTTTATTTCAAGTTTGACGTTGTTATCTGCAAGTGCGGTTATTTTATGCCCATCGAGAAATTCGGGTAATCCAAAATTATTTTGCCGGTTGTTAAAATGGTAGTTTTTATCAAGCCAGCGCGCCTCATATACTTCAAGCGTGCTTGGTAATGAATTCGGGGGCTTGTGATATAATCCAAAAGCGTGTCCCATTTCGTGGAACAAAACATCTTCGTTTAGGTTTTCACTATTCGCAGCGATAAGAACACCTCCGCCATATCGAAGACTATGATGTGGATAACCTACACCCCAAGCGCAAAACGAATTATGGGTACGTCCATCTATGCAGTCAATACCGCCTACAACGATAACAAGGATAGTGTCCTGTTTACTGAATGGCGGTATATCCTGTCTCAAATGATTCGGCAATTCATTTCTTGTGTTCTCGTGAGTATTGTTAAGATATGCAGATGAATTCTTTGCGCCGTTGACTATGTGAATTCTCGGTTTCCCAAAACGCGTTTCAACACGAAACGTTTTTCTTCCAAAGCCGTTCCGATGCATTTCATCTGCGTAAGTTAATTGTGTATTCTCAACTATTTCCTGTATTCTCGCAGTTAAATCGGTATTAACATCGGCTGGTTTAAAGTATACAATTTTTGTAATAAATTCGGCTTGTGCGGAATGCGCACAAAGTGCAAGTAGAATTATTACAAGCCAATTAAATTTGAGTCTCATTTTTTAGTTTCCTTGTGCGTAATGGTTTATGTTACCGAGGGCATTCCGTTTTACCGTAGTCGGACGAATACCTCCACAACGCCCTATCGAGTTCTCTCATCGAAACGCTGCTCCGGTTCGCGATTTCACGGCAAAACTCAATGTATTGCGGCCAAAACGGATAGGAGTTTCTTGTTTCCCAAGGCAGCCCGACAGACCAAAGTGCGTGTATATCAAGGATAGGGTACTGTCCTTCATCAAATAGGTGTAGAATTGCGGAAGCAGTTGGCTGTCCTATACCTTGCAACCGGGTTAACGTTAGCAGCTTGGTCCAATCATCTGTGACTCCGAAGGCACTTTCTGTAATTTCCCTTATGGAGTCGTCGGTATTCTCTAAAGTAAGGACTGCACGTCTGGGCGATTTCCAACGTGCCACTTTGTGCAATTCTTCTTTCACAAGATAGCCTCCGCGTGCCTGAATTGTGCTTTTGAGTCCAACCAGCTGCTGTTCTCTTGTGTGGTTTTCTGATCTCTGACGTTCCGTGTAACGGTTCGCCCAGTAGCCAATTTCGGATTCACAAAAGCGTAGATTCATTCTCAATGCGTCTCTCCAATTTTATACTGTCAAAAGTTCCGGCAGCTCCACCCACTTCCGAGCCTGCCATGATTCCATGCCTTTTTCTGCTAATTGCACACCCTTTGCTCCAGCAAGAAGCGTCCACGGGAAAGGTTCATCAGCAACGACGTGTCGGAGGAACAACTCCCATTGTGCTCTAAATGCGTTCTCATACTCCTCCTGCTCTGGGACTTTGAGCCAACCGTCAAAGAATTTGATCGGTTGTTCGATGTCAGGATTCCAAACAGGACGTGGGGTGCCAGAGAGGGGCTGAATCCAACAATCCCTCAAGCCAACAACAGCAGATCCGTTCAAACCGTCCACGTGTATCGTCAACAGATCGTCGCGACGGACTCTGACTGCCCACGATGAGTTGAAATGTGCGATGATACCGTTCTCTAATTCAAAAGTCGCATAGGCAGCGTCTTCAGCCGTAGAGGCATAAGGTTTGCCGTCTTCATCCCACCGTTGCGGGAGATGTGTGGCAGCAATACAAGAAACGCCTTTAATAGCACCGAAAAGGTTGTCAATGACGTATCGCCAGTGGCTAAACATATCAAGAATAATGCCGCCGCCGTCTTCGGCTCGATAGTTCCACGAGGGACGTTGGGTCGGAATCGCATCCCCACGGAACACCCAATATCCGAACTCGCCTCGGACAGCAATAATTTCTCCGAAAAAGTCAGCGTCTATCAAACGTTTCAGCTTCTGAATACCGGGTAACCAGAGTTTGTCCTGAACGACTCCGTTTTTGAGTCCGGCTTTTGCTGCCTGTTCATAGAGGCTATAAGCATCGGCAGTGGTAGTAGCTGTCGGTTTTTCACAATAGATGTGCTTACCGGCGGATATTGCGGCTTGGACGGCATCGACGCGACGGGATGTAACCTGTGCGTCAAAGTAAACGCTGTAAGCATCATCAGCGAGCGCAGCGTCGAGATCTGTGCTCCACTTCTCAACGCCTGTTGTTTCGGATAATTTCTCCAGTTTCGCTGGATTCCTGCCGACAAGAAACGGGTCGGGCATAATGACTTCACCGTCCCCAATCGGGATGCCGCCGTCTTCGGCGATTGCCAAGATGGATCGGATAAGGTGTTGGTTTGTTCCCATTCTACCGGTGACACCGTTCATGATGATGCCGACGCGGTGTGTTTTTTCAGTCTGATGGGTCATGTGTCTCCTACTACTTAACTGCTTGTCGGGGTGTGCCTTGATTTTCTGACAGAGATGCTGTTGCAGCTTGTTCCGTCGTGGTGGTGGTTTCAAGCTTGAGGTTTTCTGCCTCTAACGGTTCGATCGAAAGCCGGTATCCGAGGGCTCTAAGAATTGTTCCGAGTCTATCAATCAGCTGTATATCGTTACTGGTGAGCGCGTCCGAAAGGACATGTGGTTTAGTGTTGGTTTGCTTGGCAAGTTCAGCAATTCCGCCTTGGGCTTCTACAACGATTTCAAGCAAGAATAGAAATGTGTCCATATCCACATGCGTTGGGTAATCTTCAAGTGCTACTTGGAGGTGCCCAATCGCTTCATCGCGATCGGCGAATATATCTATAAGGTACTCGCGGTACGTTCTCATTTTTTTCATGGGTGCATCTCCTTGTACTCCAACCAATAGGTTTTTGCCCGTTCAATGTCGCGCGTCTGTGATGATTTATCCCCTCCACAGAGTAGAAGAACAACGGCATTATTCACTTCACCAAAATAAATTCGATAACCTACCCCGAAGTGAAAACGCAACTCAAATACCCCCTCACCGACAGATTTGTAATTTCCGAAATTGCCCAATTTAAGAGATGCGAGGCGGGTCCGAATACGTCTTTGCGTTTTCCGATCTCGAATTGTGTTCAACCATTCTGTGAAAGGTTCTCGACCATTCCGAGAACGGTAGATTTCTATCATTCTCGGGTATGTGCTACGCATCGTTTATTATTCTACTTCCTTATTCTATTCCCAATCCACACGAAAACGGATAAACCTATCTAAGGTTTGTCAGTACATTGGGGGGCTGCGCCTTCTGGGAGTGGGGGTGCGTCCACACCGGCTTTTGGGAGGGTGCCGGTGAGTTCCTGCTTCCAATGCGCCACATCGCCTGCGGGTCCATAGCAGTAGACCATGTGCATCGGTGTGTCACCGGTGTTCGTCAACTGATGGAAAACCCATGAAGGAATAAAAACGGTCTGACCTGCGGAGAGGGTTTGACGTTCCTCACCGAGACACATTTCGCCTTCGCCTTCAACGATGAAGTAGATTTCTTCCTGTTCGTGGTTGTGCCACGGCACTTGTCCACCGTTGGGTTCTAAGACGACGAACCCCATACAGAACTCGCCTATTTGGATCGGGGATGCGCCACCGACGAGATTTTTGGTGCGTCTACGGGCGGGATAGGTGCGCCCTTCCATTTCGTTTACATCTGCGATTAGCATAGATGTTGTCCTTTTTAATTTTAAAAGCTCCTGGTTTTTTTCGAGGTCACAAACTGAAAGTTTGTGCTACAAATAAAATCGTGTGTAGTTACGACTGTGCTTATTCAAAAAGTTCTGCTACTTGACAAGAAAAGCCTTCGATGACCTGTTCACCCGTGAGTGTATCATTCCGAGTGAGCAATGTAATGTCTGTCTCCGAACGGTAGACCGTGACTGTTTTGGACCGGGGTTTAATCACCCATACGAGTTGTGTCCCAGCCTCAAGGTAAGCGAAAGCCTTTTCTTCAACCTGATGCCATATATCCGTCGGAGAAACCACTTCAACGGCGAGGTCTGGTGGGACTGGAGATGCTTTACTGCGATCCTCGGGTATATGTTCGTTTGAAAGAAACGCGATATCTGGTATTAAGACGCGCTCCCTAACTTTAAAGCCTGTGTCCGGTATGTAGACCCGCCCTAATTGATTTTCACGAATGTATGAATTTAACGGTGAAATTAGGTTCATACTAATATCACCATGCTCCATTGAGGTAGGCGGCACTGGGACTAATTCTCCTTTAATGTATTCATATCCCTCTAAATCGCTTTCGAGGAATTCCTCCAACGTCATTGTAGCAGTGTCAGGAGGAAGGCTTTCTTGGGGAGATGAGCGGATTTCTTGCGCTTCCATTTTCTTGTCCTTCGCGGGAGAATCGAAGATAGGAAGACTGGAAACGTAGAAAATTTCCAACCTTCCCACCTTTTATTTTTTGTCCTACGTTGCTTCAATGACAGCCTGCGCTGCGGCGAGACGTGCAATCGGGACACGGAACGGGGAACACGATACGTAATCGAAGTCTAATCCATAACAGAACTTCACGGAATTCGGTTCTCCGCCGTGTTCGCCACAGATACCGACTTTCAGATCGGGACGTGTCGCTCGTCCTTTTTCAGAACCGATTTGCAAGAGGCTACCGACACCATCTTGGTCGAGAACTTGGAAGGGATCGTACTCAAGCACACCGTTTCTGACGTAATCATCAAGGAATCTCGCAGCGTCATCCCGACTCATTCCGAATGTGGTCTGTGTCAGGTCGTTGGTGCCGTAAGAGAAGAATTCCGCCTCAGCAGCGATTTTCTCAGCCGTGAGTGCTGCGCGTGGCAATTCAATCATTGTTCCGACGAGGTATTCGACCCGCGTTCCACTCTCTGCAAAAACGGCTTCAGCGGTATTAACAACAACTTCGCGCTGCAAAGATAATTCGTTGATATGCCCAACGAGAGGAATCATAATCTCTGGCAACACCGATATGTCGCGTTTTGCAACATCAACAGCAGCTTCAAAGATCGCACGGGCTTGCATCTCGGTTATTTCAGGGTAGACGATACCGAGTCTACATCCCCGGTGCCCAAGCATGGGGTTGAATTCGTGCAATTCTTCAACACGCTCACGCAATTTTTGCGGTTCAACACCGATCCGTTCTGCGAGTTCGAGAATCTCAGTCTCATTTTTCGGCAAGAACTCATGGAGCGGTGGATCAAGCGTACGGATAGTAACCGGATAGCCAGCCATCGCCTCAAAAATACCGATGAAGTCCGAACGCTGATGGGGTAGCAGTTTCTCCAATGCCTGCTGGCGTTCTTCCGTGTTATCTGCGAGGATCATCTCACGAATAGCGTCAATCCCGGCACCGAAGAACATGTGTTCCGTCCGGCAAAGCCCGATGCCTTCTGCGCCAAATTGCCGGGCGTTTGTTGCATCTTCGGGAGTATCGGCGTTTGTACGGACACCTAAGGTTCGGACTTCATCTGCCCATTCCATGAGCGTTCCGAACTGTCCACTTAATTCGGGTTGAATGAGTGCTACTTGTCCATTGAGGACATCCCCTGTCGATCCGTTGAGTGTGATATAATCACCTTCAGCATAGCGTTTGCCCTCAGCGTAAAATTCCCGCGCCTCTTCATGAATAAACAGCGCAGAACATCCGGCGACACAGCTTTTACCCATGCCGCGTGCGACGACAGCGGCGTGGCTTGTCATACCGCCGCGCGCCGTGAGGATACCCTCAGCGGCATCCATACCGCCGATATCCTCCGGTGAGGTTTCAGCACGGACAAGGATAACCTTTTCACCCTTGGCTGCCATTTCTTCAGCGTGAAGTGCGGTAAAAACGACTTTTCCAACAGCTGCCCCCGGAGAAGCAGGCAAGCCTTGTGCGATAACCTCCACCTGGGCCGCCGGATCAACACTCGGATGCAACAACTGATCCAGATCGTTAGCGGGGACACGGGTCAAAGCCGTCTGCTTATCGATTAAACCCTCCTCAACCATCTCAACGGCGATGCGGACAGCAGCCTGCCCTGTGCGCTTGCCGTTACGGGTCTGGAGCATGTAGAGTTTACTATCTTGAATCGTAAACTCCACGTCTTGCATGTCGCGATAGTGCTTCTCAAGCCGCAAACCAATATTGACCAGTTCATCATGTATATCAGGTAAGATGTTTCGCAATTCAGCGATCGGGAGCGGTGTCCGGATACCAGCGACTACGTCTTCGCCTTGCGCGTTCATAAGGAACTCGCCGTAAAATTGGTTTGCACCCGTTGATGGGTTGCGTGTAAAGGCGACCCCTGTCCCGGAACTTCCGCCCATATTTCCGAACACCATTGCTTGAACGTTAACAGCAGTGCGTCCGAGTTCTTCAGAAATATCGTTAAGACGGCGATAAGTAATCGCGCGCGGGTTTCCAGACGACTCAAAAACAGCATCCCGCGCCATATCCAACTGCAATCGCGGTTCATCCGGGAAGTCTCTTCCTGTTTGCTGCTTGACAACCGCCTTGAATTCCGTGACGAGTGCCGACAAATCAGCGGCTTCCAATTCAGTATCTAATGTAACGCCCTTCGCGTCTTTCTTTTCTTCAAGCAAATGCTCAAATTCATCGTGGTCAACGCCGAGTACAACGTTTCCGAACATCTGTACGAAACGTCGGTATGCATCGTAAGCGAAACGCTCGTTTCCGGATCTGGCGATGAGTCCCTTAATGGCATCATCATTCAAACCGAGGTTAAGAATCGTGTCCATCATACCCGGCATTGAAACAGCGGCACCGGAACGGACAGAGAGAAGGAGTGGATTTTCAGTATCACCGAATTTTGCGCCGAGTGCGTTTTCTAATTTCACCAGATTTTCGTCAATCTGTCTATCAAGTCCGGTGGGATACCGTTTGTCGTTTTCGTAGTATAATTTACAGACTTCAGTGGAGATAGTGAAGCCGGGCGGGACAGGTATACCGAGATTGCTCATCTCTGCGAGATTTGCCCCCTTGCCGCCAAGCAGGGTCCGCATTGTAGCGTTGCCTTCACTTTCACCGCCTCCAAAGAAGTAGACGTACTTCGGTTGTGGCATCAAAAGCCTCCTATTTTTGGCTATTAGCCATCAGCAGTCAGCAGTCAGTAGGTTTTGTAGCAGTCCAATATTTGTTAACGCTACAAACATTTCTTTACTGAGAGCCAACAGCCGATAGTTATTTAAATTGAATAAATTGTACGACTTGCTTCGTCAAATTCGGGTTTAAAAGGGTCTGTCGAAAGGTAAAGGATCTGGTACGGCTCATACAGTTGAATATAACTCCAATTGACGCCACACAGGACCTTGCCCTCGTTTACTTTCTTGATAAATTTACCACGGAATTTGGCTCGTGTACGTTCAGGTGGAAAATGTTCGGCATGCTGAATTTGCTCATCCCTAACAATCCGTTCAATCTCATCCCGCTTTTCGAGCGTATAATAGAGACTCTCATTCCGACGCACATTATGGTATTTTAAATCCAAGTGTTTCACTTGCGGTGCATCCCAGTCAAAACCGTGCCTTGTCAGATACGCCTGCAGCCATTTCCACTTAATGACCCAATCCAATTCGCGGTCTAACTGCATCGGATCACTCTCTAAACAAGTGAGGACATATTCCCATCGTGCCATAATTTGTGACGTTGTCGAATCGGATTCGGCTTGCTCAAGGTAGCGTTTCGCGCATTCCAAGTATTGCCATTGCAGTTGAACGGCGGAGAGTCGTTTGCCGTTTTGAAGTTCAATGAGGTGTTTGCAGGTAATATCGTCAGAAATATCGCGTATGGCTTTGACGGGGTCTCGGAGTGCGAAGCGTTGCTCAATGAAATTGTCTTCAATCATACGTAGGATAATGCCCGTCGTCCCGACCTTCAAAAACGTCGAAAATTCGGACATGTTGGAATCCCCGACGATAACATGTAAGCGTCTATACTTCTCACGATCGGCGTGCGGTTCATCGCGTGTATTGATAATCCCGCGCGCTGTCGTTGTTCCGATAGAGATTTCTTCTCGGATGTGCTCGGCACGTTGCGAGATTGCGTAATAGCCGCGATGCTTAGGCTTAATTTTTCCTGCGCCCGCGAAGACCTGTCGTGTTACAAAGAACGGGATCAACTGCGCCGCTAATTGCCGGAAGTCAACATGACGTTCCATCAAATAGTTTTCGTGGCATCCATAGGTATTGCCTGGGGTATCCAAATTGTTTTTAAAAATAGAGATCTTTCCATGGAACCCGTCATTGTGCATACGTTTTTCCGCTGTACTCGCCAGACGGGTAATGATACGTTCGCCAGCCTTATCGTGGGCGACGAGTTCAGCGACATCATCGCACTCTGGGGTCGCATATTCTGGATGGCACCCTATATCTTGATAAAATCTCGCCCCATTTTCGAGAAAGACATCTGGATACATCCTCCCTGCAACGATTTCGCGGAAGAGGTACATCACGACGTTCTGGACAGTGAGCGTCTTTCTACGTGGGACATCAGGGGTCCAGATAATTCCGAATTCAGTTTCTAATCCGTAAATTCTACGATTCATCAGTTACCTCTTCATCAGTATCTCTTCCGCTACAAGTTTGCCTGATTCGTGAACAGGTCGTGTGATGTCAAACGGTAAAAAATCAAGACAAGAGGTTGGTAACCTCTTCAGTAGAAAGTCGTCGAAACCTCCGACGTTCCGCAGTTTGCTCAAGACATGCTACCTCTATTGTCTGCGGTGTGATTTCATAGTCATCCTCAGTATCCGTATCGGCTTCAATATTCTGAAAGGTCTCCGTTACGAGGCGGAGTGCTGCGGACATCTCCAATCCATCTGTATAACGCTGCGCAAGCATCTCTGTTATCGGCGTGGCCCGCCCGCCAATAACGGCATACTTTTCCTCCTCCGAATAGATACCGTCAAAGGCAATATGATAAATCTGGTTACGCTGCAGCCCGGGTGCGGTTTCAGCACCAGTCATCCCAACTTCACACACAAGGAGTTCAATTTCAAGAGGTTTAGCATCCCATGCTTGTGCGATTGCGCCCATGTGTTGCGAATAGAGATTCGTTAACCACTTTGCGGTGACATCCTCTCGGTAGTAGCGAAAGCCTTTAATTTCAGATTCTCGGATACCGGCGACGCGTAGTGCTTCATATTCAGCAATCCTGCCAGCGGCTGCGAGTGCGATCCGATCATAAATTTCAGAAATCTTATAGATAGTTTTCCGCGGATTCTCAGCGACCATCAGAAGTCCCTCTCGGTACTCCAAGACGACAACCTCTTTTGCCTGTGCAATGCCGCGACGGACAAAATCTTCTTTATCTTGACGAATTTGTTCAGGTGAAACATAATACGGTGTGGACATGTCTGTATTTTTCGTATTCCAAGTTTTTTTAACGATTGCTTCTGAACCGCTGCGTGCGTTGTCCTTGCAGGTTTCAGGTGAAGTTATCGTTGCTGGGGATATTAGGGTAGGTTAAATTAAGATTTTCAGACCTACAAGCGCGATATTAACTCCCGATAGAGTTCTTCAACGGTTGCCTCTGGCACCTCGGAGACCCCCTCTTGCGTAACAGTATAAAGTGTTGGGAAGATTTTCCGGATGAGATCGGGCCCCCCGGTTGCGATATCCTCATCAGCAGCGTCCCAAAGTGCCTCCGCGACGATTTCGAGTGCATTCTGATGGGTGATTCCAGGGCTATACCGTTTTTTTAGCGTTGCGCGGGCATCTTTACCGCCAGAGCCAATAGCGTGATAGTCGTCTTCCTCATAGCGACCGCCGACAGCATCATATTTGAAAATTCTACCGCGTTGCTGCCTTAAATCATAACCCGCAAAGAGTGGCAAGACGATTAATCCCTGCATAGCGAGTCCAAGGTTAGAACGCACCAAGTGAGAAAGGAAGTTCGCCTGTCCTTCCAAGCTGAGCGCCATCCCCTCAGTTTTTTCATAAAATTCAACTTCAACCTGAAAAAGCTTCGCCATCTCAATGCAGGGACCCGCAGCACCAGCAACAGCAATTGCGGAGTACCGATCAACCGGATAGACTTTTTGAATTCGCCGTTCACCGACCTGATAACCCTCTGTTGCCTGTCGGTCTCCAGCCATAACGACACCCGTATCGTAGACGACAGCAAGGACAGTCGTCCCTTCATATTGCTGGAACGCTGATTCTGTTACAGTAGAATTTGAGGTAACATTAGACGAATGAAGCGCCGCTAATAATTCAGGATGGCGACGCTTGAGAATCTGAAAGAAGTTGGAGATGCCGTAATCAGTGAGGTCAAGCACTCCTACTGCCCTCCGCGCTGAATATAGTTTTCGACGAATTCTTGCGAATCTTCTTCCAAAATTTCATCAATTTCATCAAGAAGTGCGTCTAAATCCTCGACAAATTCCTCGTCGATTTCCCCGGGTTCAACATTAGGTTGAATATCTTCGGTCTCATCGACTTGGCGATCAAGGTGTTCCTGTTGCTTTTCAGTTGACATGGTTTTCTCCTTTATTTTGAAGCATCGCCTTGAATTTCCTTAACGAGCTCCTCCGCTGTACAGTTATTCAGTAGTTCGCCAACGATCCGTTGTGTCCCAAAGTGGGGACGATCCATCATAATTTTGTCAAGTCCACCCGATTTACTTACAAAGATCATCGAGTTCCAACTTGCACTGTAAATGTGCTTTGGAAACTTCCGTAAACAGGTACCGCGAAAATATGCGCGCGTATCCACAGGTGGATAGTGCATGGCGTGTACAATTTCTTCATGGCTCAGTAAACGCTTAACATGTCCATTTTTCAGGAGCCTGATGTAAAGCCCTTTGTCTGGACGAATATCATGATACTGCAAATCAAGCATCTGGAGATGTGAATCGTCCCATTGATAGCCGTGCCGTCTACGGTAGGCATCCAGCAATTTCTTTTTGATAATCCAATCGAGATACTGACCTAATCGCCTTGGATCGATTTCCAAGTTATCGAGCACATATTTCCATTTTTCAAGGACATCCTCAACTACGGGTGTCCGTTCTTCAGGTGTTAGATGCTGTTGTGCCAGTTCAAGATATGCGCGTTGGATCTCTATGGGGGTTCGTAACTTTCCATCTTCGAGTTCTATTTGATTCTTGCAGGAAAGATCTCGCGAGATATGTTTTATAGCTGCAACAGGGTCTTTCAAACTAAAGCGGTCTTCAACAACGCCTTTCTCAATAAGTTGAAGTACGATAGCGGTAATACCTACCTTGAGATAGATGCTGAATTCAGACATGTTCGAGTCGCCGACGATAACGTGTAAGCGTCGATAGAGTTTATCATCAGCATGTGGTTCATCGCGTGTGTTAATCAGGGGTCGATTCACCATCGTGCTCAAGCCGACCTCTTGCTCAAAAAAATCAGCGCGTTGGGAGATCTGATAATCCGCGGGTTCAGTTGTATTTTCTGCGCCAACTTTCCCGCTCCCCGTAATTATAATGCGAGTGACCAGGAACGGGATAAGCCCATCAACGATGGTTTCAAAAGGGACTGTTCGGGACATCAGGTAGTTTTCATGTGCCCCGTAGCTATGCCCCTTGTAATCCGTATTATTTTTATAGATGATAACTTCTTGGTTGTCAAGCAGAAGACGTTCAGCTGCGAGTCTACTGACCTCCAATATTAATTCGCCTGCTTTCTCGTATAGGAGCAGATCGCGTGGATTGGTGCATTCCGGCGTGCAATATTCAGGATGGGCGTGATCTACATAATAGCGTCCACCGTTTACCAAAATGTCGTTGACAGCACTACTCGTATCCGCCTCGGTGATTGGTGTTTCGACTTCCGCCTGAAACCCGCGTGCGTCCATCAAGGGACTTTCTTGTTCATAATCCCAAGTGACAGCAGTCGTTGCGCTCGGCAGATCGCCTCTGCAGCTTTTATATGCATTGACGACCAAAGTCGAAGCAGCGACCGGGTCTTGTTCGCGCGCATTTTTGACTGAGATGCCATACTCAGTCTCTGTTCCCATTATTATAGGTATTTCCATGTTTTTCTTGGCTATTGGCTATTGGCTATCCGCTATTGGTAACTCGTTATGGCGGTTACCAATGTTTTCTCCTATCATAACCCGTTTTGGTTTCCAACAACCAGGGGAATGCCCACAGGCATTCATACCGTTGATTAGCCGATGGCTGACAGCCATTAAAGAAAAGTGCCGCCGCGGGTTACACGGACATTTTGTTTCTTCTCTTGTGTCGGTTCATTAATTAATGCACGAATGTTGACGATCTTTTCGCCTTTACGCCCAGAAATTTTTGCCCAATCATCAGGATTGGTGGTATTAGGTAAGTCTTCGTTTTCTTGGTATTCTTCGCGGATAGCTGCCTTGAGGTCATCAAGACACATCCCTTTCTCCGACCCATCGGAACCAATAAACCGTTTGATAGCCGCCTTTTTCGCGCGTGAAACGATATTCTCAATCATGGCACCGCTGACGAAATCCTTAAAAAAGAGGGTTTCGCGTTCTCCACGTGCGTAAGTTACTTCGATGAACCGGTTCTCATCGGTCATTGCGTACATCGTATTTGCGGCTTCATTGATAAAATGTTTCGAGATAGCCTCCGTGTCTCCATTAAACTGTTGACACGTCTCCTCAGCAAAGGGGAGGTTGGGGGTCAGGTATATAGCGAAGATATCTTTAGCACCTTCCATATTGGGTCGGTCAATTTTAATTTTAATATCGAGTCTACCGGGTCGTAAAACTGCGGGATCCAGTAGATCCTGACGGTTGCTTGCGCCAATAACAATCACATCTCTTAGGTTCTCAACACCATCAATTTCAGCAAGAAATTGCGGTACAAGCGTTGACTCCATATCCGATGAGATGCCCATGCCTCTGGATCGGAAGAGCGAATCCATTTCATCGAAGAAAATAATAACCGGAAACCCTTCCCTCGACTTATCACGCGCCTTTTGGAAGATTTCTCGGATTTTCCGTTCGGTTTCGCCGACGTACTTATTCAGGAGTTCGGGTCCCTTGATATTAATGAAATAGCCGCGGACTTCCGCCCTGCCCGTTTGCTTTCGGACGCGTTCAGCGATACCACTGGCAACCGCGCGGGCTATCAAGGTTTTACCACATCCCGGCGGTCCATAGAGAAGGACCCCCTTGGGTGGCGAAAGATTAAATTCTTCGTACTCCTTGGGATAAAGGTATGGCATCTCTATCGCATCGCGAATCGCCTCTATCTGTGTATCAAGTCCACCGATGTCGGCGTAACCGATATCCGGTACCTCTTCGAGGAGAAGGTCCTCAACTTCGCGTTTGGGAAGTTTTTCCATGAGCATGCTCGTTGTATGGTTGAGGAGGACATTATCTCCGGTTTTCAAAGACTCATCTTTAAGAGAGGCAGCGACTCTAACGACGCGCTCTTCATCGGTGCGAAGGCTGATGATAGCAAGTTCATCCGCAACTCGCTCCTTAATCTTGACGACCTCTCCGTGTCTTTCAGGAGGTTTGATACCGACAACATTCATTCCACTATTGACGATGACTTCCTGCCCAACAGAGAGGTCTTCAGCCTTGAGTCCCGGATCAAGATTGACGCGCCACTTTCTGCCGCTGACATCAATATCGATGCTTCCGTCTTCGTTTCCGCCGAGGAAAACTCCATAATTATTGGGTGGCGCGCTGAGTTGTTCAACTTTCTCCTTAAGGATCTGAAGTTTCTCTTTCGCTTCTTGGAGAGTCCCCGTCAACTTCTTGTTCCGACGGTGTGCTGTCATCAACTCACGCTGCATCTCATAGAGCCGACTTTCAAGGTCTTTGATATAGATTGCGCGCTGCTGCTGCCGCATGCCTTCGAGTTCACCTTGAAGCATATCAATCGTCCCTTGGAGTGTACGGATCTGTTGCTGATACCAGACGACATCAAATGTTTCTTGTTCCTCAAAGGAATCTTTGGCATTTCCTCTTTTGATAGCCATACGTGAAGTTCTCACTTTCCAAAACGATTTTTCGACCTCATTGGTAACAACGAGGGTCGGGTGTATGAATAACCCGCCTTGATTAGGCTTCAGGTTTCAACCCAACATCTTTATTTATTTAGAGTATAGCACATCGAAAAAAATTGTGTCAAGAAAAAGTTACAACTTTCGCCTCGTGAATACCCTGAAAAAAAATTTATAGCGATGCGGATCGAAATTTCGGCAAACAAATTTGGACGCAAGATCGCGAGCATGAAGAAACCCCCCAGCAAAAACACTCGCTCCTACAGAAGAAAAATATTCACATAAATAAAGCAAATAGATAAAACTATGGTAAACCTTAGAATTAACTGGACACTCTGCACCGGCGAGGTTAGAAACCTCGCCTACCAGGTGAGGGTCAAATGTCTACGTAGTGTTTACATTTTGTTAGCAGTGATCAATATAGCTGCGAAAT
>JAPPII010000106.1:9188-11573 GCA_028820845.1 Candidatus Poribacteria bacterium | reverse complement strand
CAAATATCCAATAAAAATAGTGTAGCAGAATTTGGAAAAAAGTAAATCTCATGAATTCAACGTTAATCTGGATGAGGTTGATTTTAATAATTTCATTCTAAAGGAAGGGCAACTCCCTTTATTTGGTACAGAGGCAGTGCAACTCTCTTTCTTATTTGGCTCAGAGGTAGAGGTAGATTCAGAGCCAGAGGAAGAAGAACAAGTATTGCCTGAAGGTGAACACCGTCATTTTGTATATTCATGGAGATGGTGCGGTGATAAGAGGTTCGCAAAAATTGGTCGAACACGTAATGGTTTGGAGGGTGTGAAGAAGCGGATGGTTACAACCTATCACCCTACAGATGATCCAGTTCCGCTTGGTGTCAGGAAGTGCGCTGATATGGAAGAATCCCACAAAACTGAGCAATATATCCTAACTGGACTTGGGCGGACACGCCGGGATCGTGAATGGGTAAAAATTAACGAGGCGTTTAATGAACTACTTGAAAAATCATTCTCTGCTGTTCGCTTGAAAAATCATTCTCTGTTGTTGATATAGAATAAAAATCGTATTCTGTCTCGGCAAGTCCCTCACGCCTGTAGCAAGTTGTGTTGCTACGTTAACTTTAGCCAAACCTAACCTGTTGCGAAAAGCTTTGGAGGAAAATAGAATGATAAGAGAATGTATTTTATCTTTCAACTGTATCGTAGGACTACTCGCGTGTGGAATCGTCCATGCCCAAATACCACAGCCATTACAACCCTCTCCTACGACACCTCAAGAACAAGCCCAATTTTTAATGATACAGCAACAAGCCATCGTTGATGCTCAATTTGATGCTGAGCAAAATGTGAGTGCGCCACTTTGGTTTTTGGGAGGTGCATCTTGCGGTATCTTTACTTTCGCCTATGCAGCGATAGATACACCACAAGTGCCAACGGTTCGGCTACTCGGTAAATCCCCCACATATATTGCTTACTATACAACTGAATATCACTCAAAAGCGAAAAGAAAAAGAATCACAAACACTTGTCTTGGGTGGGGGACGTTTGTCGTCTTGTATTTTGCATACCTTGGAGCAACGTGGGACTAATTTGTGTCCGTTTTGGGTGAGGTTCACTCCTTAACGAGGGCATTGCCTCGTCCGCCTCATAAACCATTGTGGAGACGGAATTACACGTGGTAATTCAATCGGAGGCATCTATGTCGCCGAACTTAATGAAAAGTTTTGTTGTTTTTCTAATGATCGTATGTATCTTATGGGGATGTGGCAGTATTGACCTATGCGAGTCCGAAATTGGTGATGTTGTTGAGATCACTGCTTTTGATTCTGGGTGGACACACTCCTTTGATACAGACTTGGAGGGATGCGAGGTCAATGCGATATATAGAATTATCGGCAATCCTATTTTTTTAACGCCTGGGGATGTCGTCGGTTTAGAAATTGTCCGAGTCAACAGTAGGTATTCGTATGATGTTATTGTCTTATCTATACGATAGTGCGAGTCTGCTGGAAGGTAACACCATTAAAAATCGTATCCTGTCTCGGCAAGATCATCTCTCCTCTTGCGACTTGTCTTGGTAAAAGTGCAATGCTTCGCTGGGATTGCGAACAATCTTACCGGGCGGGAGCGACGCTCGGATACCGCGTCCATAAACTTTCGTCAGCGGACGGGGTGAAAGTATCGCGATGATCCCCTTATCCTTCCGCGAACGCACCAGCCGACCAGCACCCTGTTTCAGAAGCAAGAGCATATCCGGTAGACTCATTTCACGGAAAAAATCGTCAGGGTCTGCTAACAGAGATTTCCGGGCATCCGTGAGTGGGTGTGGCGGCGCGAACGGCAACTGCGGGATAATCACCGTCTCAAGCGTCGAACCCGGTGCGTCAATCCCCTCCCAGCACGATGCGACACCGAAAAGCACGGATGTCTCATCGGACTTGAACGCCGCAACGGTCTCTTTGAGACGATGCGTCCCAAACTGACGATATGCCGTGATCTGCATCTCCGCAAAGACATCTTCAAGCCGATGATACAACTCATAAAGCAGTTGATTGCTCGAACATAAGACCAATGCCCGACCCTCGCGTAAGCGGAGGTAGTATTCTACCAACGCCGTCTGCTGAACCCAATACTGCTCTTTCTGCGACTCCGCTGAACTCGGGTACGGACGATCCACTAAGACATCATCAAAAAGGTGAATCTCTACATTCTGTTTGTAGGGGAACTCAGACGGATACACCTTCTCAATGAGTGTTTTGCCGGATTTCGGGAGTCCCAACTGTTGGCGGATACGCTGAAAACTATTGTCAACCTGTAACGTCGCAGACGTGAAGATCACGGCGTTTTCCGCGTCAAAGAGAGGTTCTATCTGCTTTGAAATATCAATCGGTGTCCGCTTCA
>JAPPII010000106.1:7247-9088 GCA_028820845.1 Candidatus Poribacteria bacterium | reverse complement strand
CCAAATCGCAAGGACGCTTCAGAGCAGACGCGCTTCTTCAGGGCGTGCTGCTGAACTTTCTCCAAGGCATCGGCAAAAAAAGCGTCCGCAATCTCAACGTCTTGCTGACGACGTATCTCAAGCTTGTTGAGATACGTTGATAAGGTCTGCATCTTTTCGGGATCCCTTGGAAAAAGATCGCGAAGTTTACCCAGCCGGGTTCGGTAGACTTTGAAAAACCTGTCCACCTGGGCGCGTGTGATTTCGATCTGAAACACACCACTGACCGCATCAAAAAACTTGTGTGCCTCGTCAATGATAAACGTTGAACACTCGCGAGGCAGCACGTTCGGGTTCGCCAGATGCAATGCCAACAGCGCATGGTTGACGATTAAGATGTCCGCCGAGGCGCGTTGCGATTTCGCTTGGTAGTATCGACACGCCGAAAAAGACGGACAGTCCTCGCCAAGACAATCATTCGCCGTCGATTCGACTTCCAACCGGATTTCAGCGGGCACGTCTTGACTGAAATTGGAAAACTCGCCGTCTGAAGATGCCGCCCATGCCGACATCTCTTTCAAAAGCGGGAGGGCACTGCTCCCAATATCCGCCGTCGAGAACAACACATTCTTATTACGGACATCTTCATGATACTCACGCAACCGACGCAGCGACACATAGTTGTTGCGTCCCTTGACTAACACCACCCGCAACTCTTGATCCATCACATCCAAGATCGCTGGCACATCCTTCTCCCAGAGTTGATCCTGCAGCACCTTCGTGCTCGTCGAGATCACCACCGGTCCCGAATGCCCCTGCTTTCGGAGTGCCTTGAGAATCAAAGGCGATACGGACACACTCAGATAGGCAAATGACTTGCCAACCCCGGTTGCGCCCTCGGCAAGCAAGACCTCTCGCGCCAAAATCGTTTTCACACATGCCCTTGCCATGTTCGCTTGCTGTTCTCTCACCTCATAGCCATCACCGAACAGACGATGCAACATGCCACCACTGCCAAAGATACTGTCCTTGGAATTCCCCACCGTTTTACCTCCTCCTGCCGATGTGACAAATTTCTCCCGTATCCGTGAACTTTCGAGACGCGAAACTCACGGATTAGACGTTTCAGATGCGAAAATGGACTGAAAAATCACACCGGCTGGCGAGACGTTTTCAGAGAATCGGGAAAAATCGGATTTTTGCCTCGACACCCAATAACCTGAAAAGCGGAGCGTTACGCCCACTGACTGCTGCGTTCCTTGGGCTGACCAGTGCTTTCTTTGCGCTGACTCCCCCGTTTTTGAGGGGATCATCAACCCCGATGGTCATTGCGTTTTTCAAGGTTTTCAAATCCATTTTTTTCCTTACCACTCCTATGTCTTACCACGTAAATTTAGGACCGCGCGGGCGATTAACAAGCTAACTTATGAACGCTCATCTTCAGTGAGAAAACGAGCCGTCGATAAGATAACTTGTCGGTAATGCATAAAATCCTTATAGATTTTATCATTGATTTCCTCTAAATGGTAGTCGCTTGTATACAGCCACCTGCCGTCTTCCTTCATTTGAATATCGCCGGTCTTGCGACAGATCCTCCAGAGTTCATTGTAGGAGTAGTACCAGCTACTATCAGACCGCAAGGGTTTCTTGAACGCTATCCGTCGCGTGCGCCGCTTCAAATAAGGACGCGGATACAGCTGAAACACCGAGGCTCTAAACTTTGCCGATAACAACTCCAGCAATCCAACGTCCACCAGCCGCTGACGGATCGCAACGATCGTCTGTGTGCCAAACGCTATCCACTTACGTGCCTCTTTGATGGTGAACGTGACAACACCCGTCGTCCAGTCAGATAACACCTT
>JAPPII010000106.1:0-7147 GCA_028820845.1 Candidatus Poribacteria bacterium | reverse complement strand
GTGCCTCTTTGATGGTGAACGTGACAACACCCGTCGTCCAGTCAGATAACACCTTCTTGACCGTCCAATACAGCATCTCTCGCCACGTGATCTCACCCGCCTTCATCCTCTCCATCGCGGAGCCTTCACCGCGTGGCACTGCACATTTCTTGGGTCTGCCGTCCTTGTCGAGCGGCACCTGCTCAGGGGCGCAATTGTGATGGATGACGCGATAAACATTTGCCTTGTTGCCACCGCGAATCTTCTTCTCAAGGTATCCTTTTTCAATACACCTGTTGATACTGCCGATGATCGTCGGACGCTTCGCTCCCATCATCTCAGCGATCTTGCTGTAAGACAGGGCGTGCGTGTTGCCTGTCTCATATTTGCTGTGGTAGTTGAATACCGTCAAAACCGCCGCATCAATCGGTAGCAGAACCCTGTTGAGCATCGCATCGAGTGCCGAATGCTCACCACACGGTAGTTGGAAGGTTGATTTTTGGACATTATGGCTCATGAATATCCTCCTATAGGATAGAAGGAATCAACAATGGAAAACGACAATATCATCGCTTTAATTCCCATTCCCGACAAAAAGCAGGAACGTTTACAGAGGCTTGAAAAAATCACTTGACTTTTTATAAATAAAGTGGTAGAATTAAAATAATATTGTGTACCTTTCCTCATTGGTTAATTCCTTGAGGTTTTGCCCGCGTTGTTGGACGCGGGCTTCTATTTGGCAATTTTACTTGGAGATGACACCTTTTCTTCAACCTATCTTGCGAAAAGGTGGACCTCCAAGAGGTAGTCGTTTAATAGGCAATAGATCCCGGACTCTCAATTCACGGGACACATAAGGGTTTAGATACCCCAGCCGCCTAAAAATTTGCCCAAACGATAAAATTAGTTTAATCGATGGATTGATGTGTTCTATTGGAATAGGTGTATCGGCAGGAACTCTCAGAATTTCCCGAAAAAGGACATGATAAACGAACCAAACCTCACTAGCTAAGGACGTGCAAATCCCATGGTCCGTGATAATTAAATTATTTCCGCGCATCAATGATAAAACAGCCGCGTTGAAAGTTACATGAAGAATATTATAATTCTGTAGATCTGTAGCATTTTTCTGGGCTTCCGTCAGCGAAAGCATTCTTGAAATTTCACCAACAAGAGGTTTAGCTCGCATGGGACCGATCTGCAGAAAATTAACTTGAAGGAGACCCCATTGAAGTTCATCTGATGTAGGCAACATGACCGAAACAGTAGGTTCGCCGCATGACTCTACAAAGTTCACTGAGTATAGGAGGGTTGTTTTTTCAGAAATCATAGACATACTCCATATGTTGGTTGCAAATAAACCAGGGGATTTACCCATCATCCGATGCACAGGTATCCCTGGAATTGCATAATTAAATTAGATTACGCTTGACGATGCGTATATTCGATGAATGTTATTCATTTCAATCAACGCACAGTGACCCAAATCACTGTGCGTTGATTTTTCCATTTTTCTTAATTTTACTATACTGGCTGAGATTTGTCAAATTAAATTGAAATATTAAACTCCATCTGATACTTGCCATCTGGCTCTGCTATAATTTTAGGGTCCACCATTATCGCTTTCCAATTCTCGCATCCAGTAAGAGTCCCCTCTGATTTGATGTACTCGGCAATCCGTTGGCACTGGCGAAGTGCACACTCGCGTATTTTGGGGATCTTGTTGCGATGGGTTCTGAGTGCCTCTGCGATTTCAATGTTTGTCATCTCTCGTGGTATTCCGTAAGAACGCTTCAGAACAAACGCCTCGTGTTGCTGGAGTTTGCTAAGGAAGAAATCCAGGTCCGTCTCAAGCGCAATTTGCTCAAATGCGGGATCGTCATACTGAACAAAATCTACAACATACTGATTATTACCATCATCGTCTTGAATAGGTGCGTGGATTGAAGCGACATTGAGCGTTGTTTCTGCTAACAATCGGATGTGGGCAACCTCTTGGGGGTTCAATTTCCCCATTTTCTCGGCGATGTCTTCATTGCTTGGTGAGTGATTTCCTTGCGATGCCAAATCTGCCATCACCTTCTTCATCTGTCTCATGGGTTGAAGGATGTTTTCAGGGTGTTGGATGGTTGCTTGGAGAACCGGTGAACGTCCCACAGCGGTATGGATTCCGATGGTTGCGTAGGTTGATAATCGTGTTCCGAGCGTCAGGTCAAACCCATCTATTGCCTTTATCAGTCCTTCAACACCATCACCCATGAGGGCTTCGGCGGAAACAGTTTCTGTTTCGTATTTTGAACATATCCAGCCGACGAGCCTCATATTCAGCAAGATCAGTCTCTCTCTGGATTGTTGACAGCCTTTATGTGCCATTGTGAGCAGATGCCTTTCTTCAGAAGGGCTGAGAAGTTCATGGGTCAAAAGTTCGCTATAGCGATCCATAACAGACCTCATTTCTCAATTTGAGTGGGTTGCTTACTGATAATGAGCCGATTGCCTTCGAGCCTCATTTTATGACTGCCCTGACAAAACTCTTGCCAGCGTTGAGATCGCAATGTTTCCTCGTCAAATGTTATCCCAGCATCGGTAAATTCACCACCGATCTCAAGTTTTCCGTTTTTCGTCATTGTCGCCTTTGCTGCCGGAGGCAGCCATTCGGGGTTCGCGGATCCGTTAAATATCTTGCCGTTGACAGCATAAATCACTGGGTATTTCTTGTAGAGCTTGTCTCTGAGTGCGTGAATTGCGTCTATCTCGCCGTGTGCTAACGCCACAGCCCTTGGATTGACCTGCTTGACAAGACTCACGAGCTGACCTTGATCCGAATGGGCACTCAAATGAAATCTATCAACGGCACACTTAACTTCCACTGCGGAACCGTCTGCGAATTGGAGATCGTCGCCTTGCTGAAGTGTTTGTAACCGTCGTCCGGGTGATTCTGCGTCCTGATAGCCGGAGAGAAATATGGCGTTGTCAGCACCGGGAGCTAAAGCCTTTGCGTATTCGACGGATGCACCGCCGGTGAGCATCCCCGAACTTGCAATGATACACTTCGGCGTTTGGTCTTTCAAAACAGCTTCGCGTTCGCCATGTTTAACGGTTCGCAGGGTATCGGTGAAGAACATCGGTTGTTGCGAGTTATGAAGCCACTGCTGAAGTTTCTGACTTAAATGTGGCTTTAGGGATTCGTAAACACCGCAGATATTGCGCACAAGCCCGTCAGCAAGGACCGGGAAGGGTTCGATCGTGCCGGAACGCATGGCATCCTTCAAAATGAGCAGGATTTCTTGTGCGCGTCCGAGTGCGAAACTCGGTATCAGCACTGATCCGCCGTTTTTTACCACCGCCTCAACAGATTTCGCGAGTTTCATCTCCTCACTGGTTCGCGAGGGGTGGTTTCCGGTGCCGTAGGTTGCCTCACACCACATATAATCGGGTTCAATTGCGTTTACATCGTCGAGACCGTCAATCGTGCGTTGCCGAAACGCTGAGACATCGCCGGTATAGAAGAAGCTGCCTTCGGGGGTCTCAAGTAGAATCGAGACCGCTCCAAGAATGTGACCGGAACGGATCAATTTGACCTGCCAACCGTCCCATAAGTCGCGCCATTTGTTGATTTTCAGTATCTGTATCTGTCCGAGTGTCGCTTCGACAGTTTCTCGCGTAAAAAAGGTTTCGCCGTGCGTGTTCTCTTGGACGCGAACGGCATCGTTGAGCATGACAGATGAGAGTTGTTGCGTTGGGAGTGTGGCGTATATCGGGGCGTGTGGGAAGTCCTGATGTACTAAGGGTAGTGCCCCTACATGGTCGGCATGTGCGTGAGACAGAAAGATCGCATCCAACATGGGGGCAGTTTCTTTGAGCATCGCAAGGTCTGGGAGCGCGTCTGATCCCTGTTGGTTGACCCGGATACCACAATCTATGAGGATACAGCGGTCGGCGGCGGAGATCAATAGAGAAGATCCACCGACTTCACCAGCACCGCCAAGAAAAATATATTTCATAACTATATTATAGGATATAACCTGCAATGGTGTCTATATATTTTTACGAAGTTAATTTTTTCTGCGAAAGCGGAAATCAGCCGGGTGTCTTTTGCAAGAAATCGTGTTTTCTGTTAGAATGTCCGTCCTGTCACATCGCTGAAGGCAGTGTTGTGCGTTACGGGTGTCCTTTTCCACCGGTAGCGCACCCCATCCCGTGAAAAGGGGTTCACAGAGGCAGTCAACCAACGGCGGAGAAAGGATTTCATCAATGACTGGACATAGAAATACCGGCTCGATTTCAAACCTGATTTCCAAAAAGAAAGCTGCGCCGAAAAGGTCGCCATCACGCATTGAGGTGTTAGAAGGTCGCGTCGCAACGCTCGAATCGACATTGAAAATAGTTCTCGGTGAACTCACTGCGCTCCGAGAGGAGGTCCAACGTCTAAGCGAATCGAAAGCAGAACCACCTGCGAAACCGATCCCGAAAGCGACTGCTACCCCAAAACCGACGGCAAAACCGCAAAGTGGTGGGCAACCGCTTCAGCCCTGGGACGACCCAGAGACGCTCGAAGAGATCGAGACGTGTCGTATCAGGGTCCTTGAACTTTTTGATGAGCAACCCGAATTTAGCAAGCAAGCGTGTGTCGATGCGCTGGATATACCCTCGAAACTTGCGAGCTGGACGTTAGCTTTCATGGCGCAGGTGACAAAAGAAGTCGCCATGTACTCACGTGAACCGACCCCCACCGACCCCACCCCGAAAAAAGGCTATCGCCTGAAAACCTGACGCACCCCGACCCAACATTGAGAGATGTCACAGAAAATGTATAGAGAAAAAATGTGTAACGTTCGCGATGTGTAGGCGTTTTATTTTTATACACCTTTACACTTTACATTTTTATTCTCTACAGATAAAATGTATACAATGTATGGAGGACTTGATGAAAACGATAGCGATCCTCTCAGGGAAAGGGGGGACCGGGAAAACGACGGTTGCGGTTCACCTCGCGGTGGCATCGGTGCAAGCAGGGCGTTCAACGGCTGTCATCGATTTGGACCCCCAGCCGAGTGCGCGCATGTGGAAGGATGCACGCACTGCCGAGATGCCCGTGGTCGTTTCGGCGCAAGCGGCGCGTCTCGACGATGTGCTTCAGACGGCTGAAGCCGAGGGTGTCGAATGGGTGATCATTGATACCGCCCCGCACGCTGAAGCGGCGGCATTGGCGGCGGCACGTGCGGCGGATGTGGTGTTGATCCCGTGTAGACCGGCGATCTTTGACTTACGTGGGATTGCGACCACTGTTGACTTGGTACGTCTTGCCGATGTTCCCGCACTTGCCGTGTTGAATGCCGTTCCCGCACGGGGCAGACGCGCCGCGGAGGCGACAGACGCGCTCTTGAGTTATGATCTGCCGACGGCACCGTGTCAACTCGGACATCGCGTGGCGTATGTCGATGCCGTCACTGCGGGACTCACCGCACAGGAAGCCGATCCGAAAAGCAAAGCCTCAAAAGAGATTTTATCGCTCTATAACTACATTAACCAACACATACAACACATAGGAGTCTGACATGCGAGAGCAACTGAATCTAACACAGGCACTGAATCAATCGGCAGGCAACCCCGCCCCGATCGAAACAGACACACCGCCACCGACGCAGACGCACGCCCCCAAAGCCCGGCAGAACACAAAGATGATCGGCGGTCATTTTTCTAAACCCGTGCATCGGCAGCTCAAGCAGATGGCATTGGACAGCGAATGTAGTATCCAAGACCTGTTGGGCGAGGCACTGAATCTGCTGTTCGATCAGGCAGGCAAACCTCCGATCGCCAAGCTCGAAGAGTCGTGAGTTTTCGACGAATAAAAAACATGGAGGGGTTTTCCAACCCGAAGATTTAATGAAACTACGTCTTGGAAATGTGTTAATCGAGACCGATTACATCGAGATTATAGAGCGTGTCGCACCGCACACCGTCAAGATATTTTTTGTGTCTGGAATAACGTTAGATGTACATTGTGGTATTAAGTCAGATGCATCTGCGACGTGGAATCAGGATGCCGATGGATTCATTGAGACGATCCATAACACCGACGCAGTGAAGATTTTCGATAAGCAATAGGGTGAGGCATGCGGAAGGTCAGCTTTTTTTCTGTTTCAAAGCAGACGACATTAAGGCTGTGTCTTGTCTGCGTGCTCGTGCTTGCGGGTAATATGATTTTCCAGCAAAAAACAGGGATGTGGCGACTCGGTGGTGTGATAACAACTTTTTGCATCTCATGCCGCGAACGCTAACGACTCATGCGGTTGAAATATCTTTTATAATGTTGGAATTTAACGCGATCCACAACCCTGCGTACGTAGTGTATCTCGGTGTCCACATCCCTGACGGCATCATCTTCTAACACCAGGAGAAACCCGATCAAAGCATCCTCAGCCACCTTTTTGTTCGGGTATGTCTCAGGAATTGATTCACAGAGTTCCACACACAGCGCGATGGCATTCCAGAAGGTTGAAAGTTGTGCAGATCTTGTTTCGGCGTGTAAATGTCCCACAATGACTTCCGCGTAATCTTCAAGTGTTTTTATGGGTACATCGGCGTGGTAGATTTGCAAAACAGTGTCTGGGGGCGCACCGGTAAAAACATTATACCCCGTTCCTTGATCGATGGCGAATTTTTGCTCGAAAGCAAGAGCCTGGGTGGGAGAGATACCTGGCAACAAAAAGAAGTTGTAAAACCCCTTGGAATCCTCAGAGTGTTCGCGAGCTTCTTCGTAGGTGTAAGTTTTTATCTCCGATGTCTCTTTGAACGTGTTGCTCTCGTGGTGTTTTTCGCAACCACAGAGAATAGCAACGATCAACAAAAAGCGCAAAAATTGAGTCATTATGATGAATCCCTTACTTTAGGGTGTGGGCGTGTCTGTCATGGAATATGTCATCTAAGTCCATCACCCATTCGGCAAACTCGAGGAAGGGTAGAATCCCCCCGAAGTAAAACAGATAGACGATGACGGCTAAGGATGCAAGAATGCAGCAAAGAAAACGCCAAGAAACCATCATTTTAGACACATTCAGATTTTTCATAATCGACACCTTTGGTGACATTTAAGTTCACCTGTCCAGAATTGTTTCGGTTGACTTTTTTCAAAACCTATGACATATTATACGTTTATACGTTTTTT
>JAPPII010000105.1 GCA_028820845.1 Candidatus Poribacteria bacterium | reverse complement strand
TCGAAGATGTTTCCTTGGATGGCGAACGCACGACGTTGCGGACGACACATCTGCGTGGTAACGTCTCTGCTGGTGGTAAAGCCACGACGACGTGGGGTGATTTAAAGTTACAGAAGTAGTTCAGGGAAATTCTAACTAACCGACAACAGGGCGGTGGACTTCGGTTCGCTGCCCTGTTTTTTTTATCGCGAATCGCGAACCGCGAACCGCAATTCGCAGCGGGAGATTGTCGCTGGGCTTTCAGTGCTGCCGCTGGCGAGGTTTCCGAACCTCGCCAATATAAATTATTTCCGATGGCAATTGGCGAATCGCGGTTTGCTATTCGCGGTTCGCGGTTTAGTGATATTTAGAATTAATAGGACACTCGGCACCGGTTCGGTTAGGAAACCGAACCTACCGGGGGTGGGAGGAGTGTCTCTTTATTTTTCGGTTTTACTATAAAATGTCCTGCTTGACATAGATAGGCCGCTTCTGTTATCCTATAGAGGCAGGAAAGGAGGAGAAAACGATGAGAACTTTCGGGACCCAAGGGCCCGGGTTCTAAAAGTTTATTTCCCATTATCCATACCTGACTGTCCAGGAAACCGACTTCTGTGACAAGCCTGCACAAACTAAAGTTTATGCTACAATTTCAATCAGAACTGGTATTATATGCAGCGTAAAGACACAGATCTCCTTGATTTTCTCGATGCTCGTATTGAACATTTCCACGACCGGAGTATACGTAGGCTCTTTGAAAACAAGGAGAATATCCAAGGGTTGGTGGAAATCATGGCCGCTGATCTGGCTGCCCGCCTTGATTTTAGCCAACTTTCCCCGGTCAATAGGAGTTTCATTCCTGAGATGTTGCGCGAACGCGAGGCGGACATTGTGTTTCGTGTGCCTTTTGAAAGTCCTGGTTCTGCGAATGAGCTGCTCCTCTATATCCTGATTGAACACCAATCGTCAGTAGATGAGACGATGGGGTTTCGGGTGTTGCTTTACATGCTGCTGATCTGGGATGCCCATTACAGACGGTGGACGACGGAGAAGGTAGCGAAACGTGATCGGTTATTGCCGCCGATCCTCCCGATTGTTTTTTATACAGGGGATAGGAAGTGGCACACACCACTGACGCTTGAGGCGATCATGGACATACCGGAGGAACTTTCTCGGTTCGTCCCGAAGTTTGAGACGTTGTTTCTGAGTGTTAAGGATGCAGAGGTGGCGACCTTGACGAAAACGGGTCATCCGTTGGGTTGGCTGCTGACGGTGCTTCAAAAGGAGAAAGCGGGTAAAGCTGAGATAAGTCGTGCATTAGTGGAGGCCCTATCACACTTGGAGGGGGTTGATACGATAGCCGGTGGTCAGAGACGTGAGGCGATTGTGTATCTGCTGTTGCTGATATTGCATCGGCGGCCTGTAGCAGAGCACAGAGAGTTAGTAGGACTTATAGACCGGCATACGCCGGATATGGAGGTAGAACCGATGGCAGAGACGATGGCAGAAGTGCTCGTTGCGCGCGGTATAGAACAAGGTATAGAACAAGGTATAGAACAAGGTATAGAACAAGGTATAGAACAAGGGATTGCCCGCGGTGCGCGCGATGCTTCTGTTGGCAGCATTCTTACTGTGCTGACGGCACGATTCCCGACACACAATCCAGAACCCATCAAAGCGGCGTTGGACGCGATTGAAGACCTTGACCGATTGGCAGCCCTCGTTGAGACGGCTGCGCTCACACCGAGTTTTCAAGACTTCCTACAAGTCTTGGACAGCTAAAGTCAGGGCGTTCGAGAGTCGTAATTGAATGCCTCTGGAGTCATTTAATTGTTAAGTTGACTTTATACACACCGTGTGTTATACTTTACCCAGATTTGTGCTTCCTGTTTAGAAGCTATTCTAACGCCTATCGCTAATTTCTGTTATACTGAAAAGCAGGAGGGCTTTTTGATGGCAAATCATTTCAATGACCTGCTCCTTGAGACGCTTAAAGAGATAAGGGTCCGGTTAGATCGTCTTGAAGGCCGCGCTGATCGGCTGATTGAGCAAAAAACCGATAAATCAGACTTTGAGGTGCTTCGGTCAGATTTTGCGTCCTTATCCGAGAAACTGGATCAGAAGACCGATAAATCAGACTTTGATGCGCTTCGGTCAGACTTTGCGTCCTTATCCGCGAAACTGGATCAGAAGACCGATAAATCAGACTTTAATGCGCTTCGGTCAGACTTTGATGCGCTTCGGGCAGATGTGGCTGCGTTATCCGCGAAACTGGATCAGAAGACCGATAAATCAGACTTTCAGGCACTCACTGAAGAGGTGCACGCAAACGGACAACGGCTGGATCGTATCGAAGCGGGGATTAAAACGTTGCAATGGACGATGACCGCGGGCATTGCTGTCATGGGTCTTGCTCTCGCTCTTTTCAAAGCGTGTTAGTAGTGAGTGGCGAATGAGGAAGGGAGAGTCCTGAAAGAAAAATTTGACAAAAAACCCCACTTTGGGTATAATTATAGAAGTTAGAACTTAGTAATATTGTAGCGTAAACTTTAGTTTGCGTTTCATATAGGCACAAACTGAAAGTTTATGCTACAAATTTTGAAGAAATTCTTGACATCATAACACAATTGTGATATAATTTCTGCAATAGGTAGGATAAAAGGGTTCAACCTTGCCCGTAACCCTTTTCCCAGAAATAACGTTTTTAGGCATAAGTGGGTTTTGAACCCTGATATATCACAAGCAAAAAAATCACTTGACTTTTTTTTCGTAACCGTTTTATAATTGAATACGTCAAAATAAGTAAAAAGGGTTTTTGGATCCTGACACCTCGGTAGAAAGGATTTCCGAAGCCACAAAGGTTAGTTCAGAATAGATTTATCCCTGAATCTGTTCTTGATGTTTGATACGAT
>JAPPII010000104.1 GCA_028820845.1 Candidatus Poribacteria bacterium | reverse complement strand
ATTAACTTTCGTATAACTTTCAACCATTCATAGCACTTACTCGCTATGAGTTCAAAATTAAAAACAGGACTTACGCACAACACAGATATTGATGGATGAAAGGAGGGAACGCACCGAAGAATGGGACCTCTCCCACGTTTCCACCCTTCCATTCTTCCAATTCTACAAGCAAAAATCGGATTTTGCGTAAGTCCTAAATATGAAGGAGCAACACTATTATGGCAAGACCTGTAACACTCTTTACAGGCCAATGGGCAGATTTAACGTTAGAAGAATTAGCAGAAAAAGCAAGCGGATGGGGCTACGACGGCTTAGAACTCGCCTGCTGGGGCGACCACTTTGAAGTCGATAAAGCACTCTCAGACGACAGTTACTGTCAAGGGAGACACGATTTACTCGCGAAATATGGACTAAAGGTCTGGTCAATCAGCAACCACCTTGTCGGACAAGCCGTCTGCGACAACATCGACAGCAGGCATCAAGGGATTTTGTCAGAAGCGATTTGGGGCGATGGGGACCCCGCAGGTGTTCAAGAACGTGCCGCCGGAGAGATGAAGAACACAGCGCGCGCCGCCGCGAAACTCGGCGTGGGCGTTGTCAACGGCTTTACGGGTAGCTCGATATGGCATCTTCTCTACTCCTTTCCACCAAATGATCCCGCACAAATTGACGCAGGTTTTGAAGATTTCGCCAACCGCTGGAACCCGATTTTTGATGTTTTTGATGAAGTCGGTGTCAAGTTCGGACTCGAAGTTCATCCGACTGAAATCGCCTTTGACATCGTTACTGCGGAACGCGCAATTGAGGCAGTCAACGGCAGAGAAGCCTTCGGATTCAACTACGATCCAAGCCATCTCGGCTATCAAGGCGTTGATTACGTCGCTTTCCTCGAACGGTTAAGTCATCGGATCTACCACGTCCACATGAAGGATGTCTGGTGGGCAGACACACCAAGGTTGTCTGGAGTGTTTGGTGGACACTTGAACTTTGGTGATGCCCGAAGAAACTGGGATTTCCGTTCCATTGGTCGCGGGAACATCAATTTTGAAGAGATTATCCGCGCCTTGAACCACATGGAATATGACGGCCCCCTCTCCATCGAGTGGGAAGACAGTGGTATGGATCGCGAACACGGTGCCCGTGAGTCCTGTGGTGCTGTTAAAGGCTACGATTTTGAACCGTCTGCCGTGGCTTTTGATGCCGCATTTGAGGATTCTTAAACGATTGCTTCTGAGCTGCCTTTCCGTTGTCAAGGCAGATGTCCAATAGTTAAAAGACCACTCATAACCCAAAGTAGGTTCTTTAACAATTTTAGACCGATGCCGACAACGGAGGCATCGCCCAGATTCGATAGTTAAAAAAATGGCAAAAGGCAGCGTTTACCCTTCTGAATCTCGAAGCTTTTACGACCGATGTACAGGGACGCATATCCGGCAAATAACAACTGCGTCTGCGCTGCACCACCATCCGTTTTTTATCATACCCGCCTATGATAATGCGATGCAACGGATGATTTTTATTTCATATCGAACCGGAACCGCACAGATATTCGCAGAAGAACGCGCCACAGGTGAACTCCGTCAATTGACAGATAGACCCGACATCAGCGAATGGTCGGTGCATCCGGGACGAAACGGCAAAGCCGTCTTTTTTACAGCAGCCACAAGCGGTTGGCGACTCGATCTGGAGACCCTTGAGGAACGAGAACTCGTTGACTTCACTGCAACGACGCTGCGTGAAGAAGGTATGGTCGCCGCTGCGATGGGGACAACCTCTGTGAGCCACGATGATCGGTGGTGGGCTGTTAGGTTCAACGTCGGCAAGGAATCCGTACTCGCTATCGTAGACACGGATACCGGTGAGCACAATATCATCTTACACAGAGACAACATTGGACATCTCCAATTCTGTCCTGATGATGCCAACCTGCTCTACTACGCCGGTCCTCTTACCGATCGGGTGTGGGTCATTCATCGAGATGGGAGCGGAAATCGCCGCCTTTACAAACAAAACGTTGAAAAGAAGGAGTGGATTACCCACGAAACATGGATTCCGGGGACGCGCGAACTCGCCTTTGTTGACTGGCCCCACGGGGTCCGATGCGTCAATGTTGATACAGGCATAGAACGACAGGTAACAACAGTCAATGCTTGGCACGCCATCAGCAATCACACCGGCACACGCATGGTAGCAGATACGAACTTCCCGGATATCGGCATCCAAATTTTTGACGCTCGTGACGGGGTCGGTAAACCGGAGACGTTATGCTATCCGGGTGCTTCATCTATCGGTGAACATTGGAACGGACCTTTTCCTTACACAGCAGGCCCAATTCCGGTATATGCGCCGCAGCATACACATCCACACCCGTCTTTCAGTCCCGACGGGAAGTATGTGGTATTTACATCTGATCGAAGCGGATACGCCCAAATCTACGAGGCAACAATCAGTAACACATGAAAACAAATAGATACACGACACTACTTAGCGCACAAGGGTTGAATCTAAAATATAAACGATACGTAGGAATCATCTCCAAATCACGACTTCCTACAAAGTCAGCGCAAGCAAAACTTGAAAATAGTTATCAGTTGATTGCTGACTGCTATAACGCTGACCGCTGAAGGCTGACTGCTATGACGCTGACTGCTGACAGCCACTAAAAATAGGAGTAAAAAATGCCAATTGTCATACCGCGCCTGGTTGTCGAGGTGTTCCAGCATACAAACTTCCGCGGCAGAATGGGGTATGTTGTAGAACCCGTTCCCTTTACGCGAGATATTGGATTTCAAGATAATATATCTTCTGTTCGCGTTTATAAGGGACCCAATTTCTCGTCGAACCCGAACTATAAGGTTATCCTCTACCAGCATCGTCACTTCCGCGGTCAGAAGTTAGCACTCGGTCCAGGGTTTTATCCGAATCTACACGATGTTGCTTACAACTTCGCAGACAGAATCTCATCGATCAACTTCGGCTCCAGTTTAGAGGTCGTTGGACCCGAATGGGGGACGGTCCCCATGATTGTAGACTGTTATGAGCACACTAACTTCCGCGGCAGAAAAATCACAATCTTACGCGACATCGCCAATTTACGAGATGCGCAAGGTCGAACTTGGTTTGAAGACCGTATTTCGTCAATCCGCATTTTTAAAGGACCAGACTTCCCACCAGACGGCGCAGATGTCGTCTTTTACGAACACCCTGAATTTGAAGGGCAAAGCCTAATGATTCGTATGGAACCCTCAGAGTATAAAAAAGAACTCCCAAACCTACATTTACTCCCTCAGAATTTCGGAGACTCTATCTCTGCCATTAAGATTGAAGGGTGGGCATCCTCTGGCGAATTCACGGAGATGGTGTTTGAAGACGAGTTCATTGGCAACCGTATGCGTCCAGAATGGCGATGGGAAGATCCAAAAGGCGGCGGCGCATGGGCAGAACGCCAAGGTTACCTCGAAATGCGAACGGATCCCGGGCAAGACCTCTGGCACGGTCCAGATGGCAATAGCGGTGATATGAGTGCCCCACGGCTCCTTATGGAAGTGCCTGGAGACTTTGCCGTTGAAACCCGCATGCGAATCACGCCGCAGCTCAGAGAACATGGGGGGATACTGATATGGAAAAATCCAAACAGGTTCCTCCGTTTAGAAAAGACCTCGGGGCCCCATGCTTTCAGAGGCGATGTCCGATTTGAACGCCACGTTAACCGCGTTCTCCATCTCCGTGGAAGGAGTAGGGGACTCAGGAACGTCCGAGAGCTCTTCTTACGGATGGAGCGGAGAGGTAACCAATTTTCCGCTTTCGCCAGTGAGGACGGCATTCAGTGGAAAAGTTGCGGCCAAACAAACGTCGGCATGGGCAGGTCGGTGCATGTCGGACTCCATGCACTCTGTCCGGGGAACATCCCGCGGACCCTAACCCGTTTCGACTTTTTCCGAGTCTTCAAACGGAGACACGAGGTCGCCGAATACCGACCCGTTGTCTCTGAGCAGTACGGTCAAATCTCTGACGAAGAACGTGAACGTCGAAGAGACGACCGACGGGAACGCGCCATGCGCGACCTATAACCAACAACCGATACAAGGAGGACATCATGTTTGGAAAAGATAGCACCCGTTACCAACAGAGATATTTTGTAAACGTCCTGCGATTTTTCACAATAACCTGCCTCCTGCTAACCTGCTTCGTGTGGAATGTACAACCTGTTGACGCGATTATCGGGGCAGTCGAGGACGGTTTAGTCGCTTACTGGACTTTTGACAAGGACACCGTAAAGATAAAAACAGAAGCAGTAGATCTCTTATCAGGATTAGCTGCCGCTGTCCACGGGGACCCCGAACTCGCACCCGCTTCGGATTGCAAAGTCGGCGAGTGTATCCTTTTCGATGGGAGTGTCGACCGATTCCTCGTAGAAGATTCAACACCACCCACAATTGATCGCGATTGGGAAGAAATTAGCCTTGAGTGCTGGGTCTATATCAACGCCTTAGATGATAGTTGGAACCGAATTATCTCACTCGACGACATGCCTTCCAATACCGCAGTGGCAAGCCTCTATTATGATGACGATGACAACCAGCACGGCTTTTTCATTCGGGCAGGTGGTCAGTCAACACAAGCCGCAAAAGACAACGTGTTGGAAGACATTCCGCTTGAGGAATGGTTGCACCTCACTGGCACCTACGACGGTTCAACCGTTCACTACTACGTAAATGGGAAATTAGAGAAAAAGTACGCCATGAAGGGTGGGAAACTTCCCAAAGGTGGACTGCTTCTCGGTATCGGCGACCGCTCTGATGGCTGCGATTGCGATACGATTCAGGGATACATCGATGAATTCCGTATCTACGACCGAGTCCTGACTTCAGCAGAGGTCGAAAACAACATGAAAGCGACCGGACTCGATGTGAGTCCTTCTGCAGACCATCTCAGCGTCACATGGGGACATATAAAGGCGAGACGGAGATAGTCGGAGGGATTGGAAGGTCTTAGATTGGAAGATTGGAAGCCGAAGTCATCCATACTTCCAACCTTCCACACTTCCATCCAAACACTAACGAACCGCAAGGAAAATTAAAATCATGGAAACAATTGGAGTTGGTGTTATCGGTTGCGGCGGTATGGGCAGAAGCCTCGCTACCAGCGCACACGCCGTCGAAGGGATAGAGGTTATCTGCGTCAGCGATCTGCAAGAAACCTTGGCAGAAAAACTATCTGCAGACCTCAATGCATCCTACACGTTGGATTACCACGAACTACTTGCCAATGATCGGATTCAAGCAGTGCTGATAGCGTCGCCACCTTTTATGCACGCACGGATGGCAGTCGATGCCGCGAATGCTGGCAAACACGTCTTTTCCGAGAAACCGATGGCACCGACGCTTCCCGATTGCGACGCGATGCTCGCCGCTGCGGAAGATAACAGTGTCAAACTCACGATCGGCTTGGTGTGTCGTTATCACGCGACGCATTCCAAAGTGCGTGAGATTGTCCAAAGCGGTGAACTCGGCGCGCCTGTCTGTATGATGGTACATCGGATCGGAGGACCCTGGCGTGGCGGCGGAAGCTATGTTCCGTGGCGATTAGAACGCGCAAAGTCCGGTGGAAGTCTCATGGAAATCAATGCCCATGAAATCGACTTCATGCGCTGGACCTGTGGTGATGTTAACGCCGTCTATGCCGCGGGGGGGCAGTACGTCCAGAAAGAGAGCGATTATCCCGACGTTGTACTGGCTTCCTTGAATTTTGAAAGCGGCGCGGTAGGTCTGCTCCATTCCAGTCACGTTTCCGCGGTTGGTGGATACGGCGGCCGTGTCGATTGCGAAGGCGGTTCCATCTATTTCCCACAGACTTGGGGGAGTGATGCAACTATCCAGATCAAACCCTTTGAAGGTGAAGGACGACAGATCAAAATTTCAGACATTGAAGTGCCACCACCCGTTCAAGAGGAGATTCGTGTCTTTGTGGATGCAATCCGCAACGATACACCACCGCCGATCACAGGGTTAGACGGTCGCGCCGCAGTCGAAATCGCATTAGCAGCATACCAATCCGTTGAGAGCGGACGACCCGTTCCATTGCCTCTTTAATGATAAACTAAAGTTTGGACAATATCGTGTCGCGTATGAGTTGAGTTTCTAAGGGATTGTGTTTTTTCTACGAGTTCCTGACACGAACGCAATCCACCGAAAAAGAAACTCAGATGCATCAAAAGGCAGCCCCCGGTGAATGCCACACGCGCATTCATACCGTTGATTCCGGGGCGGAATGTTTATAGAAATGCAATACGCCCACCTCTTTAGCCCCAGCGGGGCGAAATGTGTGTTCCCCTAAAAATTGTCCAAAGTTTAGTAATGGAAAAGGAAAGTTAAAAAAATGAAAATTTCAGTCTGGGATGGTGGACTTTCAGAGAGCTACCTCAAACAGGTCACACAACTCGGTGCAGATTGCATCGACTTCGGAAGCGGAAACGCTTTCCCTGGGGTCGACGAACAGGGGTACCCCGACTTATATGAGGTTCTGAAAATCAAAAAACGGATACGCGCGTGGGGTCTCGACATCAATCGCGTGACGCTTCCGAATATCACAGAAAAATTTATGACCGGACAACCCGACGGCGAAAAAGAACTCGAAAACACGTGCAACGCGCTGCGAGTCTTCGCTGAAGCGGGAGTGCCTATCGCACGCCAGCGGTTCTGGGGAGATACGTTCGATTATCTCATGACGCGCTATTCCTCGGTTCACAGAGGCGGTTATACGTCCCGCGGTGAGAGCCGTGCTGCGACCAAAAACCCGCCGCCGACACCCACAATGGAGGCACTTGACGAATGGTGGAAACGGTTCAGTGAAATCTACGGCGCGCTCGTTCCTATCGCCGATGAACTTGACATCAAACTCGCTATCCATCCATCAGACGTACCGAACCCAGACACGCCGTTAGGGGGTCTCGGTTTTCATCGTGTTATCGATGCCTTCCCAAGCAGAAATGTCGGCTATCTTTACTGCTGTGGTACCCGCGCTGAAGCCGGAGGCAGTGCCATCGTCCTCGACGAACTCAACAACTACGGACGCAAAGGACGCATCTTCATGGTTCACTTGCGGAACGTCCGTGGCAGTCTCGCAACAGCCGGTGCGTTTGAGGAAGTCCTCCTTGATGACGGCGATATGAACGTCTTCAAAATCATCCAAGAACTCCAAAAGGTCGGGTTCGACGGATGCATCAATGCCGATCATATTCCGAAATTAGAAGGTGATGTCGGATTAGCCTATTCCGTCGGCTACATCAAGGCACTCTTCGCCGCATTGGTGGCATAATCTCACAGGCTTGTGTACACGATAGAACCTCTTACCCATCGGAATCAGGACGAGTGGGACGCGATTATACAGCAGTGTTCAAATACGACTGCCTTCCAAAGCCTTGCGTGGCGAAATGCATTAGATAGTGCCTTCAAACAACTCACACCGGTCTATCTGCTCATCAAAGAAGCAGATTCCGTGATAGGCGGAATACCCGCGTTTGTATTTCAACCAATACCGGGTATCCGTCTCTGGCAGTCGATGCCGTGGAACCTGTCCGGAGGCATCCATCTGATGAATTCAGTAGATGTGAACCCTGAGACACTCGTAAGGTCGATTGAGACAGCAGCACTGAAGAACGGATGGTGTGAGATTCGCTGGACGCTAACGCCAGAACACACCGCAACTTATGGGAGTTATTTCACCAAGGCAGGCTACGAGTGTACACACCACTTCACGCATCTCTTGAAAACGAGCGAGGATGTTGATACCCTCTGGCACGCCTACAACAAGCGGGTGCGAGGCGCGGTCCGAAAGGCAGAAAAATCTGGTGTCGAGGTTACGGATACGAACAGCGAAGCGGCGTTATCCACATTCTACGAAATGTATCTCATGACCGTCCGACGGTTAGGCGGAACGCCGAAGCCGCGTTCGCTTATGCAGGTGCTGCTCCAGCAAAAAGTCGCTAAACTCGCTGTTGCCACGTATCGCGGAACGATTATCGCAGGACTGCTCTACTTGCGCTTCAACAAGACTGTGACGTTGTGGTGTGAGGCATCCGTGCCAGCATTCTTGAAATACCGTCCGAATAATGCAATTTTTCACTATATCATCACACAGACGTGCCATGAAAAGGACGAGTGGGTAGATTTCGGCGCATCGCCACGAGAAAATAAAGGACTCATTGCGCACAAGGAACAGTATCGTGCTGTTCGGACAGATTTCGCCAGCTATACAAAGGTAATTTCTCCGCTGAAGCGGCGACTGTGGACCCAAAGTGAAGGCACACTTCGCCAAATTTACACATGGATGCAAGCGTAGGAATAGTAATCAGCCGTTAGGTTGCTTTGCTTTTAACATTAAGGAAAGTTTTAAAAAGCGTGCATATCTTTAATTGCGTTGGGATTCACCAGAAACCATCGTGAAACGAAGTGGAACGATGCCCAGGAGCAATAAATAAAAAAATGGAAAACATACGTAAACCTAATCTCATCTTTGTTTTCGGTGACCAACACCGCCAGTGCGACGTTGGTTGTGCAGGCAACCCGCAAGTACAGACCCCTGCGATGGATCAACTCGCACAAGATGGAATGTTCTTTCCCAACACCTTCACCAACGTCCCGATATGTGTGCCTGCGCGTGGATGCCTCATGACGGGCAAATACCCGTTGAATCACAAAGCCGTCTCCAACGATCTACCACTCCCTTTGACAGAAACCGGCATCGCCGAGATCTTCAGAGACGCAGGGTACGCAACCGGTTATATCGGCAAATGGCATCTCGGTGGCATGCCGAGAGACAAGTTCATTACACCCGAGATGCGGTTCGGTTTCAACGACTGGATCGGATGGAACTGCCACCACAACTATTTCAACGCGCCCTACCACGATTCTGACGGCAATCAGATGCAGATTGACGGCTACGAACCCGAATTCCAGACCGATAAAGCGATTGAATATTGCCGTCAGCACGTTGATGAACCTTTTTGTCTCTACATGAGTTGGGGACCGCCACATAACCCTTATGAGCATGTACCGGAACGCTACAAGGCAATGTATCCACCAGAGGATATCCAGTTACGACCGAACGCCGTAGATACACCCGCGACTCGCGAAGATATTTCTGGCTACTATGCACACACCACTGCCCTTGATGAAAATCTTGGACGTCTGATGGCTGCCCTCGACGAAATGGGTATTGCTGAAGACACAATCCTCGTCTACACGTCCGACCATGGCGATATGCTCGGAAGCCACGGACACGTCAGAAAAGAGCGTCCATGGGAGGAATCCGCCCGCATTCCTTTTATGATCCGTTGGCCCCGTAAAATCCCTGCAGGCGTTACCCGCGACACCTTGCTCAGCCTCGTCGATTTCATGCCGTCAATGCTTTCTCTGTGTGACCTACCGATTCCAGAAGCGGTCGAAGGTATTGACCTCTCGGACGCAATGCTCGGTAAGGCAATTGACGAACCGCAGTCTGTGTTCCTTGGTGTCCCATTGCACGGAAGCGAAGGTTTTAACTTCGGCATTCGCGAGTGGCGCGGGGTCCGAACGCATCGCCACACCTACGCACGCCATTACGACGGAACGGGATGGCTCCTCTACGATAACGACAATGACCCGTATCAGTTGAACAACCTCATTAACAACGAAGATTCACAAGACCTTCGGACAGAACTTGAAGCCGAACTTCAAGCGTGGCTCACTCGGGTAAACGATCCATTCTTGCCGGGAGTGGAACACATCCGACAACTCGGCTTATCGGAGTTGTGGAACATTAGCGAACAACGGTTTGGTGGAAGAAACCCACGCTGGGCATAAATTTCTAATTAGAGGAGGTATCAACCCATGACTGATGAAGAAAAATTTCGATTTGACTTAACCGGATTCCTCGTGCGTCCCGCGATCCTTGCACGCGATGAAATAGATGCGATCGTTGATCAGCTCGACCGAATACATCACGACAAAGAGTCCTTACCACCGGAACACCGTGCTGTACCCGGTGGACCCGCGAGCGTCTTAATTGATCATCCCAAAGTCCTCGAAGTTCTACACGAAATCATCGGACCCGAGGTCCGGTTAGAGAGCTGCTTCTCTGTCTGGCGTGAAAAAGGACGGCGGCACGGTGAACTCCACGGTGGTGGCCCCAGACAGGCGGATCCGATCTTCGGGTATCGCGTCAACAACGGACAGATCCACGCTGGCATGGTACGCGTCGTCTTTGAACTGACAGATATTTCCAAAAACGATGGGGCGACACACTTTATCGCAGGTAGCCACAAATCCAACTTCCCGATGCATCCCGATCACATGTCCTTAGAGGACGGGAAGCGGAGTCCGTTCCTGATGGGTTACGAATGCCCCGCTGGCAGTGCAATCTTCTTCACGGAGAACCTCTGTCACGCCGGTCCCGTGTGGCAACGGGAGACCCCACGTGTGGCAGTGCTAAACGCTTATGCGCACCTCGCGACCCACTGGCACCGTCTACGGATTCCGCCTGCAGTGCTGTCCGCTTTACCGCGTGAAAAGCAGGCGTACTTCCGTGAACCGTGGGTTGCCGATTTCCGTACGCGTCCGGCAACGAGAAATACCGTTGAGCGGTTCCTTAACAACGACGAACCACCTGTTAATACCGATCACAAACCGTGATTTATATAGGACTTACGCAGTCCCACTTGCAGGTAGGAGTCTGTCACATCTAAACTGACAGGTAGTTCGTAGTAGGGCAATTCATTGCCCGTTTCTGACGTGCGATAAATCGCACTACTACGAACTGGGGTTTCCTCATCACTTGAAAGTTGACAGAACAGTAGGTTATAGCAAAGCGTAAAAGAATGAAAAAACGCGTTCTTATTATCGGTTGGGATTGTGCCGCACCCGAACTCGTCTTTGAGGCATTCAAAGACGACATGCCCAACACGCGTCGCCTGATGGCAGAAGGCATCTACGGCGAACTGGAAAGCACGATCCCACCTATTACTGTGCCGGCGTGGATGTGTATGATGACGAGCCGAGACCCGGGTGAACTCGGTGTCTACGGGTTTCGCAATCGCAAGGATTATTCCTACGATTCCCTAACCATCGCCAATTCTCACGCCGTCCAAGTCCCTACCCTCTGGGATTTCTTAGGAAAAGCGAAAAAGAAATCCGTCGTTTTGGGAGTTCCTCTCACCTACCCCGCCAGACCCTTTCAAGGGTGGATGGTCACCAGTTTCCTCACACCCAACCGCAATGCCCACTGGACCTTTCCGAGACGACTGACGCGGGAAATTAATCAAGTCGCCAGCGATTATATGATTGACATCCCCAATTTCCGGACCGATCGGCGTGCCGAATTGGAACAACAACTCCTCAAAATGACCGCCGAACGCTTCAAACTCGCACGCCATCTGCTGGTGTCCAAAGATTGGGATTTCTTCACGATGGTTGAAATGGGGTCTGACCGGCTCCACCACGCTTTCTGGCGGTTTTGGGATAAAACACATCGGGAGTACGAACCGAATTCCCCGTTTTCGGAGACGATGCGGAACTATTATCGCACCCTCGACGCTGAACTCGGAAAAACGTTAGCATGCGTTGATGACGACACTACTATAATGGTCGTCTCTGATCACGGCGCAAAACGGATGGACGGCGGTATCTGTGTCAACGAATGGCTCAGACAGCACGGATATCTGACGCTTAAAACCGAACCACAAGGGATTACAAGGTGGTCGGCAGATTTAGTAGATTGGAAGAACACAAAGGCGTGGGGAGAAGGCGGATATTACGCACGCATCTTTATAAACGTTGAAGGTAGAGAACCCCACGGAACCGTCAGTCCTCAAGATTACGAAAGCGTTCGCGACGAATTGAAGGCGCAACTCGAAGCAATTGTAGATGCGACAGGACAAAACATCAATACGCGTGTTTTCAAACCCGAAGAGGTATATCGGGAATGCCGAAACATTCCACCCGATCTCATCGTCTACTTCGGCAATCTCTTTTGGCGTTCAGTCGGAAGCGTCGGATACAACAGCATCTATACCTATGAGAATGACACCGGTCCCGACGACTGCAACCACGCAGAGACGGGTATGTTTATTCTCAAAAATGGGGAACAAGCGCGTGGACAGGTGCCTCCGAAGCATCTATACGATATTGCCCCAACAGTCCTAAAGGAATTCAGTATGGACATCCCAGAGGCAATGCACGGACAACCGATTTAGGCAGTCACGGCGTTAACAATCGCCCCTGCGACGACTTCCGCAGCCAAAATGCCGACAGTATTCACGCTGCTCCCAGTGTGCGATCCCGTGGCGAGGGCAAAAAGTGTGTCGCCATCAAACATCGTATGCGCTGGACGAATCGCACGCGCCATGCCATCGTGCGCCATCTCTGCAACCCGATTCACTTCCGCGGGGGTAAGCGTCGCATTCGTCGCCACAACGCCAATAGTCGTGTTTGTTCCTCGAACTATATTATTCGCAGCTAACAGCCGTTCAGTGATGTCCACGAAATTGCCGTTTTCCGTCCCGCCTGCGAGGATTTCTCCTGTTGTCGGATCCACAACATTCCCAAGTGCGTTGACAACTGCAATCGCAGCGACAATCAACCCGGAATCAAGACGGACACACGCCGAACCCACACCCCCCGGAGAAGACGTAACCCCCGGAGCCTTGCCGACCGTTGCACCCGTGCCTGCCCCAATAGCACCCATCGCCACAGGTGCATCGGTAGCATTCAAGCACGCCTGATACCCCATTGCTCGATCAGGACGGACTTCCGCATCACCAACACTCAAGTCGAAAATAACGGCAGCCGGAACAATCGGCACACGAACGGAACCTGCGGGGAACCCAACGTTTTGTTCCTCAAGATACTGGACAACACCACCCGCAGCATCTAAGCCAAAAGCACTTCCGCCTGTGAGTAACACCGCGTATGCTTTTTGAACTAAGCGTCCGGAACGCAGTGCTTCTGTTTCGCGTGTGCCGGGTGCAGCACCCCGCACATCAACACCTGCTGTTGCACCTGCTGGGCAGAGGATAACGGTGCAACCCGTCCGAGCAGTTGTATTCGTGACATGACCGACCGTAATGCCTTCAATCGCAGTGAGGGTTTGGTTCGTTGATTGCATAGCTTCCGAAGTGAATTAAGGTTTCTGAAAACAACTATAACCGATTCTGAGCAAATCTACAAGAAGAAAGCATGCTCATATCAAATTGACAAAAAAGGAATGAGGTGTTAAAATCCAAACTACCCATAACACCAACGCATAAGTCGGGGGACAGAAACATGGAAACCAAGTTAGCAATCAACGGGGGTGAACCTGTTGTAAAAGGGAGTTTGGGGAAGAGCTGGCCCATTTTTGATGAAACCGAAGAGAACGCACTATTGGAAACCTTGCGGAGCGGTGCGTGGAACCGACGCGAGAAAGTTGATGAAGTCGGTGAGAAGTTCGCGGCGTTTCAGGATGCAAAATACGGGATTCCACTCGCAAACGGGACTGTGGCGTTACAATGCGCCCTAAAGGCTGCAGGCGTTAGTGCGGGCGATGAAGTTATCGTTCCGGCACTCACATTTGTGGCAACCGGAACATCGGCTGTCTGCGTCAATGCCGTGCCGGTGATTGTTGACATTGATCCGCTCACATACAACATCGCACCTGACGCTATTGAAAAAGCGATCACCCCGCGAACACGGGCAATTATTCCGGTGCATAACGGCGGCTATCCCGCCGACATGGACGCGATTATGGAAATTGCTGATAGGCACAACCTCAAAGTGATTGAGGACTGCGCACATGCACACGGTTCACAGTGGCGTGGAAAAGGGATGGGTTCCATCGGACACCTCGGTGCGTTCAGCTTCCAGATGGGAAAGACACTCACCTGTGGTGAAGGTGGAATGGTGCTGACAAATGACGAATCTCTTGCAGAAAGCGCGGGACGCTTCGCGCAGCTGAACATGCGGATGAACAACTTCCAAGCCACACTCTTACTGAGTCAATTGGAGCGGTTTGAAGAACAGATAGAGACGCGCGAACGCAACATAGCCTATCTTTCCAAAGGTATGGAGGCGATAGACGGGGTTCATCCGATTCCGCGCGACGCACGCGTCACGCGATGGTGTTTCTATTATTGGGACTTCCGATTCGTATCTGAGGAGTTCGGTGGTATCTCACGCAATCGGTTTCTGGAGGCACTCCGAGCGGAAGGCGTTTCATGTGGGGTTGGTGCGCACGGCGAACCTATCTATAACGAAGGTCCGTTCGGGAACCCAGAACTGTTCGACCAACTCGGTCTACCCCGCAAATACCTCGGGGAACAAGCGATTGATTACAGCACGCTCAACTGTCCGAATGCAGAGCAGGTCTATCGGGAAGAGGTCTGTAGTTTCACACACGCTATGTTTCTGGGGGATACTGACGATATGCAGTCTATTTTAGATGCGTTTCAGAAGATTCGGACGCATGTTGATGAACTGTAATAGGGACGAGGGGATTTGGTCTTTAAATAGACCGGATTTAGTCTGGGAATAGACTAAATCCGGTCCCTGTATTACATTTCCATTCCTTCTTATTACATTCCTCGCCCCTACAGACTATCGATAACCGTCCTTTACGCTCGCCCAAGTCGTTGAGAGTTTGTCTGCGGGATCGACAGCAAAGGTGCCAGAGATGTTTTGATTAATCTCCGCTTCTGTGAGTGCTTTATCATACGCTCGAACAATCGCAAACGAACCGTTGAAAGTCCGACGACGTTCATCGAAAGAATTAGCACCGATCGAGATGTCATTTATCGGTAACCCTTTATCAAACTCAAAACCGGCTTGTTTGCTGACCTCTTTGCCGTCTTGATACGCCACGATTGAGTCCCCGCTCGTTCCGACAACGGCTATCCACGTCCATTCACCTTGATTAAGCACGAGATTAAGCGGTTGAACCCCCTGCTTAGCACCCTTGGCGTGGATAGAGGCATCCAAATTCTGACCACCGACTATCCAAAGCCGAATTCCCTGTTTGCCTTCTCTTGGACTGTTCTGGAAACCGGCGAAGTGGTGCTCTTCCACAAAGAAATCCCCATTACGCCTACAGAGGAATTCCAACGTCCAGTCCTCAAAAAACAGCGGTGTATTTTTCTGTGGTGGTCCGCCAAAGGTTGAATGCGACTCCTTGGCTGTGTAATATTTCACGTTCGGCTGGTCGATACCGAGTGCCGGAATTTTAATCGTCCCTTCTTCGAGTTCTGGCGCGTTATCTGCAGGAAGCAACTCCCCGCCTTCGGTACCGAGGTTCTCCCAAGCATCTGGATGGGCAGGATTGTCAGCAGCATTGAGATAGAGCACAGGGTCTGGAACGATATTGGCAAATGCGATAACACTTGTCATCGCTAAGAAAAAAATTGTGGTGTAAATCGAGATAACAATTTTCATTGTAGGTCTCCTTGCGTTAAGTTTGTTCTATTATACCTAAAAAAACGCGTGTGTCAAATTTTTTATCTATTAGATAACTTTAGCGGAACCTCTAACGTCTGCGGCAACAAACACTCCGTCTCGTTACAAGGTTGGTAGGTGAGTTTCAGTATGATTGGCACGGTTCTGTCAAGGAGTGTTCTCGGTTTTTGTTTTACCTGAAGTGGGATTGTAAGACTTCCTTCGTAAACGTTCAAAGACTCATCACTAAATTCAAAGCGCGCAGATCTACCTTTGGGATACGCCACCTCAACAATCTCCACCGGTGCATCCGTATCCACTGCAAGGGTCGTCGGAATTAAGTTTTCTTGACCTGTCGGATTCGCGTTAACATGCCAACCTGCAGTGATTTTGAGGTGAAGCGCAACGTTGAATATTCTACCTTTCTCTGTTTTAACTTCAGCAGCTGTAGTCACAAGCGATAGCGTTTCGGAATCAGTCCCTTCTTCTAACATTAAATAGTGATTAAGTGCAAAAAGCATATACATGAAAGACGAGGGTGCCTGCGATATAGACTCAGCAAAGGTCCGCAACGTTCTTTCAGCATAGTTCTGATAATCCGTCCCGAACACCAAAAGATTTTCGACAGCGACAGCATTGCCAGACGGAATCGCGGAGTCAAAGGGCTTTTTGGTTCGCACAATCAGGTGTTTCGCATCTGCTTTCGTGTAATAGAAACCTCCATTTTTACCATCCCAAAACAGTGGAATCATCGTATCCGTGAGTGTTTTGGCTGCGTTAAACCACTGCTCCTCACCCGTAGCCCGATGCAGTGCGATCAGACCTTTAACAAAAAAGGCATAGTCATCAAGATACGCATCCTGCTTTGTAACACCAGCGGTATAGGTATGCCACAATTCTCCGTCAGGCTTTCTCAGCGTATCAAGAATAAACAGTGCGGCTTTTGTGGCAGCAGCGAGATAGCGTTCTTCACCAAGCACCTCGTAACCGTAAGCGAGGACATCTATCATCAAACCGTTCCAGTTGACAATAATCTTTGTATCCAACAACGGATATTCCCGTTTCGCGCGTGCCACCAAGAGTTCCTCTCGCGCAGATGCTACCGACTTCAGATCCGCCTCAGCAGCCGGTCCTTCAGGAACGTAGAGAACGTTCTTCCCTTCAAAATTAGGACCCTTATCCACACCGTAAACCGTGGCAAAACGTTCCGCCGCTTTCTTACCGAGAACCTTCTGAATCTCATCCGCAGTCCAGACGTAATACTTCCCCTCTTCAGCATCCGTCTCAGCGTCCAATGCTGAATAGAACCCACCTTCAGGTGCAGTCATCTCTCGGAAAACGAAACCGAAAATCTCCTCAGCAACGCGTCGATAGCGCGGTTCTTGTGTGAGTTGATAGGCGCGGAGATAGATTTTCGCCAATTGTGCGTTGTCGTAAAGCATCTTCTCAAAGTGTGGGACAAGCCACTTCGCGTCCACGGAATACCGGTGAAAACCGCCGCCAATTTGGTCATACATTCCACCGTAAGCCATCATATCCAGCGTGTGCGTCGCCATGTTCAACAACGATTCACTTTCCGTGGAAGGGGTTTCCCTCGATTCTCTCTGATACGAACCATCTCTTGTAGGAGGGGTTTGTAACCCCGACCCTCTTTGATACGAACCATCTCCTGTAGGAGGGGTTTGTAACCCCGACCCTCTTTGATACGAACCATCTCCTGTAGGAGGGGTTTGTAACCCCGACCCTCTTTGATACGAACCATCTCCTGTAGGAGGGGTTTGTAACCCCGACCCTCTTTGATACGAACCATCTCCTGTAGGA
>JAPPII010000103.1 GCA_028820845.1 Candidatus Poribacteria bacterium | reverse complement strand
AACCGCACTGTCTACGAAACCGAAGCCCCACGCTTTAGCGTGTGGGTGCTATCACACCTAACAAACCCTTGTACTGCCTGAGTTTTCAAAGCCTTTTTGATTCTAATGTTCCGCTACGAAAAAAAGGAAAAAAAGTCAAAAGTGTAACATTTTGAGGCAGTAGACGCCATACACATTTGTCCTAATATGGCACGCGCATGCCGCGATAGAATTCGGGTTCCTTGTAATCTTTGCGGAGTGGGTATCCCTCCCAATCGTCGGGCAACAAGATGCGACGCAGGTCATTGTGTCCTTCAAAGAAGATTCCGTAGAGGTCGTAAGCCTCGCGTTCGTGCCAATCCGCCGTTTTCCAGAGATGTGAGACGCTTGGAAGGTGTGGATTCGTTTTTGGTACCAAAGCTTTGATGACCACATTGTGTCGATGTCGCATGGAATAGAGGTGGTAGACGACAGCAAACTCTTCGTCATTAGCGTTCAAGTCGAGACCGCTCAGACACATTAAAGAATCAAATGCCAATGAATCGGTTTCGGCGAGGTATTGACACACATCGGCGATGGCTGCGGGGGTAATATGGATGCTCGGGTCACCAGCGAGTTCGGTGTCAAAGTTGAGAACGGTTTCACTAAACTGCTTGGTTAGGACTTCATAGATTTCTTCTGGTTTCACGTAATTCCTACTCCATGGTCGCGGTTACAAATCGCATCTACCGTTAGATGCCTCGGTATGCTAAGCAGTGTTTTCTTCTGCGTTATCATTTTCCGTAGGCGGTATTTCTGCCTCAATTTCGGCATCAGTTCCCTCAAGTTCGTACCACTCCGTTTTGGTGAAGAGTCGTTTCAAGAAGGGAACATGCTCACGTTTAGCGACAGTTTGGGTTCTAATCTTCTCTTGTAGTTTGAGCAATCCTTCGATAAGTGCCTCTGGACGCGGTGGGCATCCGGGTACATAAACGTCAACAGGGATGATACGATCGACACCTTTGAGGACGTGGTATCCGTGTTGCCAGTAAGGACCGCCACTTGTTGCGCAGCTCCCCATTGAGATGACGTATTTCGGTTCCGGCATCTGTTCATATAACCGTCGGATCCGTGTCGCCATTTTGAGCGTCACCGTCCCGGAGATAACCATCAAGTCGGATTGGCGCGGCGTTGCGCGCGGGACACCGGCACCGAACCGGTCGAGGTCGTAGTTGGAGGCGGCGGTCGCCATAAATTCAATAGCACAACAGGCAAGCCCGAACGTCATGGGCCAGAGTGCCGAGGCGCGTGCCCAGTTAGCGACAGCGTCCACTGAGGTGACAATAACGTTCTTATCTAACTTCTCATCAATTATCATAGCTTTCTTCCCTCCGGAGCGATTGGACTTCCAGTTGTGTGGAGCGGATCCACTCCAGATCGCCTTTCGCCCAAACATAGGCAAGCCCGACTAATAGGATGACAATGAAGACGAGCATCTCTAAGAACGCAAAAAGCCCAAAGTCCCGGAAAACAACTGCCCACGGGAAAAGGAACACGGCTTCCACGTCAAAGATGAGGAAGATCAGCGCGATGACATAAAAACGGGTGTTGAACTTAATCCGCGTATCGCCAATCGGGTCTTCGCCGCATTCATAGGGAATATACTTTTCGCCTGAAAATATCTTGGTGTGCAGGAGGCGAGAGATAGTCAGGTTTAGGACGACAAATAGACTGCCAACAATCAGGAAAATTAGCACATTCGCAAAGTTAAAAAGCATTCTGGATTATCCTTGAAAACCGCGGGGTTACAAAACTTTTGTGCGTATTACGATTCTGTTTTTAAAATTATATATTATTTTCCGTTGATTTGCAAGTAAAAAATTTTAACCTATCCGAGATTTTCGTGTGCGCATCTATTTTTTTAAAGCCTCTCTTGTGAAGGACAAACTCAGTTTTGATTCTTGACTGTCCCCCATGTTGTTATCAACGAGAATGCTGAAGGTTCGACAGATACAGTTACCGCTGGATCAAACCAAATTGCTTCTGAATTGAGCATTTCATGCGTAAGTTGTTGAACGTGCTGATCATTCAAGTTAACTTTGAAGAGATGCAGGCTGTCTCTTGTATCCTTCGCGTAAACGAGTTCATCACCGGACGGTGCCCATGCTATTGATAAGGTTCTCAACGGATCTGGTTTCGTAATCTGTTTTAACCCTGTCCCATCGCGATTGATGAGATAGATGCCTGTGCCGGACCTATTCGGAGACCAGACAAAGGCGATTCTCCTGCCGTCAGGTGCCCAAGCGGGATGCTGCATCCATGGGTTCTTATCTGGCAGTAGTTGCTTTTGGGTGTGCGACTCAAGATTCAGGATGTAAATTTTTCGGGTGCCCTGAGATGCAGCAACAAAAACGATTTCGGTTCCATCGGGTGACCAGTCAGGCTGCCCGCCACGAATACCTACTTGAACAATTGACTTACCGAACTGTCCATTTGTTGAGGCAATGTAGAGACTCCGGCCCATAGGTTGTGCCGAAGCGACATAGGCAATCCGTTTGCCATCCGGTGACCAAGTGGGTTCTACTCTATATCTCGGTTCAGTGAACACCGGTTTTGCGTCTGTTCCATCAGCGTTCATGATATGTATGTCGTGCTTGCCTTTGTGGTCGGAGCAGAAAAGAATTCGCTGTCCTGACGGCTCCCAAGCGATGTGGTTAATACCTCTACTACGGGATTTACTGATGAGGTTAACTAAATCGCTGCCATCTGGGTTCATCATATAGATGTTGGATTGGTAGATCCCCGACGGATTTATACCTCTTGACACAAAAGCGATTTTTGCGGTTGTAGGGACTTGCGCGAAAGTAGGGAGGCATAGCAATAGACTGAGGCTACAGAGTAGGAGCAAAGGAAATTTCTTCATAGGGGAATCCTATTCTATCGTTAGTGTGATTTCGTTGGATACGAGGGATGCCTTTCCACGACGTGCCTTGACAGGTAGATAGATATTCCTCTCCTCGTCCTTGCTTCTTTCTTGAATGAATTTAATCTGTTCTTGGTAATAGTTCATCGCGTCCTGTTTTGCAGCGGCTTGAAGATTCGGGTCGTTCTGAAGCCGTGCGAGGTCTCGTCTTAGCTCCGCTATTTCTGGATGTTCTTCAGTTATGGATTCTCGGTATACTTCTAAGTCAATCGCGAGTGTTACGGTATAAGTGCCGGGTTGTAATTGATAATATCTCTGTATGTCTTTCAGCGTCAGTTCTTGGTTCATGGATGCTTTGAAATCAAACCCCTGAATACAACGGACAGATTTTCCGTCCTGCTGGACGTATTTTTGCGGGTTTTCTTGTGTGATTGCACGCTTCGATTCGACGATTTGTCCGTTTGCGTCCTTCACTGTTACTTGTGTGAAAGCACCCTTCGTCGCGACAGCGAAAAAAGGCACGAGTAGATCGAATTTACCGTTCTGAATGTTGACCTGAAGAGGAATCTCTTCCTTTACTGTGTAATTTGTTTTAGAGGTTGACAGTTGGAGTTCCGCAATCGGACGCGCCGGTTCTTCCGTTTCTGTGGTGGCAGCGGTTTCATTGCTTTCCTGCTGCATCGTTTGCATGCTTCCGACACATCCAGAGAGGGTAAAAAGAAAAAGAAAAAGCGTGGCGAATTTTGGTATGACTTTCAAGTTGGTATTGGAAAGTATCATTTTATGCTCCTAATGTTTATTATCTCTAACGCAAGTTGTTGCTTGTTTGTTAGTTTGACTTTCCGAGTGGTCGCAAACTAAAAGTTTACGCTACAAAATCTTGTAAATAGCAACTTGGGTTAGGTCTAAAGTGTAATGCCTAATCCTGGTCGGTCAGGGACTTCAATGAATCCATTGACTATCTTCTCTGGCGGTGAAACGAGATCCGCGCGCCACGCTACCTCTCCCCAAGCGTATTCGAGGATAGCGAAATTCGGGACACTTGCCATGCATTGCACACTCGCAGCCGTTGCAACAGGACCACTCGGATTGTGAGGCGTTACCATAACGTTGCGCGCAGCAGCAAGTGTGGCGATTTTTTTCAACCCCGAAATTCCGCCGACGTGTTTGACATCCGGTAGGATATAATCTACTTCTGCGTGTCTGAGCAATCTATCGAAAGCTTCAGGGGTTCGTAAGCGTTCACCGGTTGCAATCGGGATGCTGATAGAACGGCTGATATGCGCGAAAGCATCAAGATTGTCCAACGGGACTGCGTCTTCAATCCAGAAGAGGTGCAAGTCCTCCAGTTCTTTTGCGACCTGTATGAGGATACCCGGGTTAAAGCGGCTGTGGCAGTCTACCATCAAATCGATGTCACTACCGATTGCGGCGCGGATTGTGCGAATCCGATCAATACCGGTACAGATGGCAGGCGTGAGACTCCCGCTTGATATATTTGCCGTTGAAACGTCGTCAAAGGGGGCGCATTTTATAGCCGTAAATCCTTCGGCAACGGCACGCTCGGCGTTGCTGGCGAACCCGGATGGGCTCCGATCGACTGTGGCGCGGTTAATGTTGGCATAGAGACGGATCTTTCCTCGACATTTGCCCCCTAAAAGTTGATAACTCGGCACATTCAACGCTTTGCCTACCAGATCGCACATTGCTTGCTCAATCCCACTGAGTGCCGTGTGATAGGTGTGGCTTTCGGTATCACGATAAAAACGCTGACGGAATGCCTCCAATTGGAAGGGATTCCACCCAATCAGTGCGGGTTTGAGGGTGTCAATGACGTGTTGAACCTGACCGTCATCTCTACCGTGGGAAGCCTCACCGACCCCGACTGTGCCGTCGTCGGCGTGGAGTTTGACGAAGAGCCAATTGCCGCGATGATTTACCTCAACGACTTCGGTTTCTATGGTTTTGATTTTGGGTGTAGACATTATATTTATATTTTAAGCAGTGGTGTGGCGAGGCAGTTGTGCCTCGCCGTGCGATATTCTATGATGCCGCTGCCCATTTTACGCCTTGGGTAAGGAATTTCTGCATACCTTCGCGCTCAAATGTTCCGGGTCCGTGTCCCAAAGTGGTGTAAAAGACGCGTCCAGAGCCGTAAGGCTTTACCCACGCCATGGGGTGTGCCTTGCCGAACCATTCCGCGGATGCCAAGACATGGACGTGCGGGTCGTGTGCGGAGATATAGATTTCATCTTCTACATCGAAATCTTCAACGCCTTGTGTCGTCGGGTGCGCGTTATCCTCGATATGGACGGTAAAGGTTGAGCCGGGCGGATGCCAATTAGAGGCTCCACCGATGAGGTCCATTGCCTGCCCGCCGATCCACCATGCGGTCCCGTGGATTCCGATCAACCCTTTACCTTCACTGACAAATTGGAACAACCCTTTTTCTTCAGCGGGGGCTAAATCGGAAACACGCTCGACAGATCCGTCTTCTCGGCGTTCCGTACGCGTGAAGCCTGTACCAAAGACACAGGCATCGTAGGTGTTCAAGTCAGGTGATGCTAAAACCCCTTTGTCTTCGGTGAGCGTTGCTGTAATATCGGCATCTTTGGAAAGAAAATCGTGAATGACCTCGGCACTTGCATTAAAGCGGTGATTTTCGCCTGATAGCACGAGAATTTTCGACATGAGAGCCTCCTTTAGAAACGGCACTGACTCCGCCGCTTATGGTGAAAAAATTGAATCCTAAAACGCCACTTTGCGCACATAGTGTAACGCAAAATTGAAATTGTGTCAAACGAATTCTGTTGATAATAATACGCAATAAGCAGTGTTGGGTTTAGTTAAATTAGTTTTCACAACAAATCGCTCAATCTTTTAGTTTGACAAAAAATGCCAAGAATTGTATAATATTCAGAACGTCACTTGGTAGGGAATGTGAGCAGCCTCGCTTGAGGCTGTCCCTACCGCAACCGACTCACATCGGGAAGTGGCGAAATGTATTAAAGTGACGAAAACCCATAACTTTTTAACAACTAAAAAGGAAAATTATCAGTGAAAAAAGTTAATATTGCCAAGGCTGATGTCAAGGCTGTGGCAACTGAAATAGCGAAGTTTGCATCCGATCTTTTAAGCTCTGAAGATTTGATGGATTCCCGCCCACCTGCCCTTAAAGTTATTGATTGTGTCCTTTCACTCAATAGATCATACGACACGTTTGTGGTGCCTCGGCTAAAATTTTTTATCAGCAATCATCCCGATATACAACAAATCACTGAGTTAGCTGAGCTCATGACAGGTTATTCAACACCGCACGTGTTTGTGCAACAAGAACTCAATTATGATCACGAAGATCGTGCAAGGATTCTGCATGAGGTTGTCATGTTTCTTTGTGCAATTGTTCAACAAACACCAGCAATGCCTGAAGAAAAGGTTCTCAAGGAGTGGGCAATGCAAGCACACTCCGAGATCGATAGATTAAACATTAGTGGTTTTGGACCTGCTGGTTTTCAGTATCTCTGTATATTATTTGGTGTGGATACTACAAAACCGGATATTTATATCATCAGATTTGTATCTGATATATTAAATCGAGACGTATCAGAGTTAGAAGCACACGCTCACTTAGAAGCAGCTGCTAAATGTTTGGGGCTTTCTGTTCGGGCAGTTGATAGTTATATTTGGAACAAAGGAGCCCGATAAGTAAAAATAATCCATGAAACCTAACCGAGCCGGTGCTGTATTAATTTTTCGATGGTAAACAACTTATTAAACTGAGGATGATACAGAAATTAAAGGGACCGACTCGCCGTCTAATGAATATACAGTCGATGTATACAAACAGCGCGCTGCCGAAATTTATAGGCTCTACGAGACGCGGTATCAAAGCCGATTTAAATGGATCCGTTCAAATCTTTTCCATTCGATGCTGCGCGAAGATCTCACGGATGACGCGATCGCACTCACTGACATCTTGAAACAATACGGGACATGGGACCCCGAAAAAGACGCAAAACTCAACGCACTGCAAAACCTTTTAACCCAGACACACCCTAACGAGAAGGTCCTCGTTTTCACGCATTAACCCAGACACACCCTAACGAGAAGGTCCTCGTTTTCACGCAATTTGCGGATACGGTGCAGTATCTGATGGACGCGCTCTTAGAGCGCGGACTCACGCAAATCGCAGCAGCAACCGGCAGCTCGGCAGATCCGACGGGGTTGGCGTGGCAATTCAGTCCTGTGAGCAACGATAAACGGCGTAGCATTAAGCCCCAAGACGAGTTGCGGATACTCATCAGCACGGATGTTCTCAGTGAGGGGCAGAATCTACAAGACTGTTCAATCGTCGTCAACTACGACCTACCGTGGGCAATCATACGCCTTGTGCAGCGCGCGGGTAGGGTTGACCGAATTGGGCAAACCGCTGAAGAAATTTTATGCTATTCGTTTCTACCCGCCGAAGGTGTAGAACGCATTATTGATTTACGTGGGCGTGTCCGCGCACGCCTCCAGCAGAACAGAGAGGTCATTGGCACGGACGAAGCCTTCTTTGAAGATGACGGTGATGAAGGTAATGAGACAATCGTTAACCTCTATAACGAACAGGCAGGCTTGCTCGATGATGAGCAAGATAACGATGTCGATCTCGCCTCTCATGCGTATCAGATTTGGAAAAATGCGATTACACAAGACCCAAGCTTAGAAAAGGTTATCCCTGAATTGCCGTCTGTCGTTTATTCGACCCGACCGCATACGCCAACAGATACCACACCTGAAGGCGCGCTGGTCTATATCCGTACAGGACAAGAAAACGACGCGCTTGCATGGATGGACCGGGATGGGCAGAGCGTCACGGAATCCCAATTTGCGATTCTTCAAGCCGCAGCTTGCCAACCGGATACTGAAGGACTCCTCCCCCTTGAAGGGCATCACCGTCTCGTAGAAGAAGCCGCGAGGCTAATCGTCTCTGAGGAGCGGTCGGTTGGTGGGCAACTTGGACGACCATCGGGTGCGCGCTTCCGTACTTATGAACGTTTGAAAGATTACGCCTCTGAGGTGGAAGGCTCGTTGTTTGTGGATATGCAGGAACTTGAAAGAGTCATTCAAGCGATCTACCGGCATCCACTCCGTCAAACTGCAACCGACTCCCTCAACCGTCAACTTCGCAGTGGTATTTCTAATGTAGATCTTGCTGCATTGGTCATTGGTTTGTGGGAAGATGAGCGACTCTGTATTATTGAGGAAGAACGCCAAACACGAGAACCACAAATCGTCTGTTCATTGGGGCTTCGTAGGAGGGATTTGTAATCCCTAACCCAGGACTTCTTGCTTGTAGGAGCGAGCTGTGCTCGCGATCCTCACTCCGAGAATCTTGACTTGCCCAATACATTTGTGTATAATGAAACAAAACTAATATAGGAAAACGCTAATGCTCAATGAACGAGAAACACGCCAATACCTCAGAGAATCCGACTTTGAAAACCTTTTTACACAACAACTCGGTTAGGACTATTACCGACCCCAACCACTCAATATCACAGTAGACGAAACCGAATATACACTCACCGCAATCGCCCAAAAACGCGGGGTGATTGTCTTTGAGTGTCCAGCAATTGAAACCGACGGACGCATCCCCGATTACGCCACCCGCCGCAAAATCCAAAAACAGGTTGCCAGATCTGCCCACGAACACTTTATTATCTACACCGACGCTGACAAAACCACACAGATATGGCAGTGGGTCAAACGGGAACAAGGCAAACCCGACGCCTGTCGTGAACACCGCTATAACAGCAACGAACACTCCGGCGAATCCCTCATTCAAAAATTGCGCGATATTGTTTTTACCCTTGACGAAGAAGAGGAACTTGGACTCTTCGGCGTAATAGGAAGAGTTCAAACTGCTTTTGACGTTGAAAAGGTCACCAAAAAATTCTATGACCATTTCAAAAGAGAACATACCGCCTTCCTCAAATTTCTCAAAGGGGTGCCCGATGAAGATATGCAAAAGTGGTATGTCTCTGTAATGCTCAATCGTCTGATGTTCATCTACTTCATTCAGAAGAAAAATTTCCTTGATAACAACGAAAATTATCTGCATGCCAAACTGGTACGGAGCCAAGCGAACGGGACCAACCGCTACTACAAAGACTTCCTCTGTCCCCTTTTCTTTGAAGGGTTCGCCAAGCCAGAAAATGAACGAAGCAGAGAGATGAAACGTCTACTTGGAAAAATTCCATACCTCAACGGCGGTATCTTTCAAAAACATCAACTGGAGACACTTCACGGCGAAAATATTGAGATCCCCGACAAGGCATTTGAACAGATTTTCAAATTCTTTGAGCAGTACCAGTGGCACCTTGACGACCGTCCGCTACGGAACGATAACGAGATTAATCCCGATGTGCTTGGCTACATTTTTGAAAAGTATATCAGCCAGAAACAGATGGGTGCCTACTACACCAAAGAGGACATCACGGAGTACATCAGCAAGAATACCATCATTCCGTTTCTCTTTGACAAGGCAAAAAAGGCGTGTAAAATCGCATTTGAAGGCGAGGCTTCTGTCTGGCAACTCCTACAAGCCGACCCTAACCGCTACATCTACGATGCTGTTAAAAAGGGGGTCGATTTGGATTTGCCAGCAGAAATCGCTGCTGGCATTAACAATGTTTCCAAACGCACCGATTGGAACGCACTCGCTGACTCCGACTGTGCCCTACCCACAGAAATATGGCGAGAGACTGTCGCACGCCGACAGCGTTATGAAACTGTTCGCGCCAAACTCGCAAACGGGGAAATAGATAACATTAACGATCTGATTACCTATAATCTCAACATCCGTCAGTTTGCTCAGGATGTCATTGAGAATTGCGAAGGCCCCGAACTCCTTCGCGCCTTCTGGAAAGCCATCACTGAAGTAACAATCCTTGACCCCACCTGTGGTTCTGGGGCGTTTCTCTTTGCTGCCTTGAATATCCTTGAACCGCTCTACGAGGCGTGCCTTGATCGGATGCAGGTTTTCTTAGACGAGGTAGGAGATAACTCTGAATCGAGACAGTCTCGCAAATATAATGACTTCTGTAATATCCTTGCGGACATCAAGCAGCATCCGAATCGCAAATATTTTATCCTCAAATCCATTATCATCAATAACCTCTATGGTGTGGACATCATGGACGAGGCAATTGAAATCTGCAAGCTGCGTCTCTTTCTCAAAATGGTGGCACAGATTGAGGATGTAAAACGGATTGAACCGCTGCCAGACATCGACTTCAACGTTCAGGCAGGCAATACCCTCGTCGGCTATGCGACTTATGACGCAGTGAAAAAGGCTATTGAAAGTAAACTTGACTTTGACGACGCAATGGCGCGCATCCAAGAGCAGACTGAAGATTTTGATCGGTTATTTACGTTATTTCGCCAGCAACAGACTGAATTAGGCGGGGACGTAACACTTGCTGACAAACAGGTGTTGCAAGATAAACTTCAGGAATTAGAAGATGAGCTCAATTTATACCTCGCTGGAGAGTATCAGGTAGACCCGAACAAAAAACCTGCTTATCAGAATTGGTTGACTTCACACAAACCTTTCCACTGGTTTATTGCGTTTTACGGAATCCTCACGGGCGGTGGATTTGATGTAATTATCGGCAATCCGCCGTATAAGGAGTATAGGGAGGTCAAGAAGCAGTACACAGTGAAAGGGTACGAAACTGAAAAGTGCGGTAATTTGTATGCCATGGTCTGGGAACTTGTCCTTAACTTGTCATCGAGTGGGTATATTGGATTTATTGTTCCAGCAGCAGCTGTTTGCACAGATGGTTTTACGCCTTTGCGTAATTTGTTAACCACCGCTGGTGAACTTGCGATAAGCAGTTACGGTGATAATCCAGGTAACCTATTTAAAGGTATTCCGCACAGTCGCCTTTCGATAATTTTATAAAATAAAGGGGCAAAGATGCGGCGAATATTCACTACAAAATATAACAAATGGCGTCCGCAAGAACGTGACATTCTTTTTCAAAACTTAGCGTTTGTTGATTCAACCGCAGTAGATTCTCAGTTAAGCATAGTTAAACTTGGAAGCAGCATAGAAAAATCAATACTGGATAAATTTCACAGAAAACCTTTAATATTTACGCGTCATTCTGTGATATCTAGACGTTTTGCGATTTACTATACAATGAAGTGCCACCGTTTATTCAGACCACAATTTAGCAAATTTTATCCAAGTTTTTT
>JAPPII010000102.1 GCA_028820845.1 Candidatus Poribacteria bacterium | reverse complement strand
TGCCAGCAACTCAAATCACCCTCACTCAAATTTAACGCTGCGTAAGTCCTATTGATAATTCCTCTTAAAAGGTTGACTATTTTTCAGCGATGCTCGGTGCGGTTAGAAACCGCACCTACCGGGTGTGGTGTGAGTGGGTTCGGTTAATGCGAGATAAACTTTTAGAAATGGTATAATATCGCTTTTTGCAAAATTAGAAACACTTTCATCAAAGGTAATGCTTACTATAAAGTCAGCATTTTTCGTGCCGGTAACTGAACCAAGCGTCGGTGTCGGTTTCTTATTATCAACGGTTACCGTGAGATCGACAGTTGAAGCTGAAGCGGCGTTGCCGTTTCCAGCAGCATCTTCAGCGACGTTGCTTCCGACAGAAATCCCCACGGAGTTGCTGTTTCCAGTGCTAACGCCACTGATGTCTATCGTCCCAGTAAAGGACGTGCTCCCATCGGCACCTGTCGTCCAACTTGAGGGCGCGTCCGCATCCCCTGAAACAGTCAGGTCACTCGGGGTAAAATTGTCCACCTCTTCACTGAAAGTAATCGTTACATCGAAGTCGTCATTCTGAGCACCAGATGGCCCCGTAATCGAGGAGACTGTCGGACGCACGTTGTCTATATCCACCGTTATAGTATTTGAGGCTGTTCCATAGTTCACGCTACTACTGTCCTGTACGGCATTCGCTCCTATTTGAATGCTCAGCTCTCCATCCTGATTCGCCTCGGGTGTGATTGTGACTGTATACGTCGGCGCGCTTCCGGAGGGAGTCCCTACCGTCGCCATGGTGCTTGGGGTTAATGTAATATCATCTGCGACAAAAGCCCCTACGCTTTCAGTGAACATCACCGTAATGTCAAAAGCGGCGTTACGATCTTCATCCCCGCTTGGGCCCATAATCATGATGCTATGCGGTAGGTCGACGGATACTGTCTGGTTGGTTGCGGCTGTGTTGCCCTCCCCACCAGTATTTGTCGCTACATTCGCTCCCACACTGATTGTTATATCCCCTGTAACCTTGGGTTTTATTGTCGCTGTATAGGAGTCATCACTCCCTGTGAGGTCCATCACACTCGCGCCGTTCGTTAGCCCGATATCCCCTTTTTCAAAACCGGTTACATCTTCACTGAAAGTAATCGTTACATCAAATGCCGCAGTCTGCGTACCCGATGGCGGCGTAATTGTCACTGTTGGTGCCGCTGCTTCGGCGGACGTGGGCATTCAATTAATGAGTAAGCCTAAAACTATCAAAGAAATTAGCAATTTTTTCATGAGGTTCACCCCGTTTTATAGTAAAACCCATAATTACCTTACATTGACGAGGCTGGAATGCACGTCGTATGAATCAGAATCAGAGGCACTTCTTGTGTGAAAACACTGTATAATATTTCGCGACTGAAGGTCGCCCCTCTGGCATTATGAGTTATAATAAGACAATTTAATTAATTTTTCAAATTAAACATTATAAAAGTCTTTATGTAACTATCAATTATACGATATTTTCTCGGAAAATGTAACGGCAAACGCAAATTATGTCCGTAAAAATCGCTAATTTTGCTTGAAAATCGCAGAATATTGTGAAATTTTGTTCTTTCTTGTGAAAAAATCCGCTTTTCAAACAAAGACCGCGGGGATCTCCAGGGTTGGGATATATGGTAGTGAGGTACGGGCACTCACAAGGGGTGCCGCTACAAGAGGTACGGGCACCCACAAGGGGTGCCCCTACAAGAGGTAAACTTATTTTCATAACTCACCATAGATGCGGGTCTGTTAGCAGCTTGCCACGACAAATTGCCGCCTTTACCGCTAATGGAAGCAGAAGAAAACACAGATTCGGATATAATGTCCGATATTATTGGAGAGGTCCCCGAAAATTAGAATAAATCATAAAATATTTGCTCAGGATATACTATAATGTTATTTTATAGGAAAGAAATATGCCCTAACCTAACTATTTCTTGAATTCTAATAAGTATTGACTTTATATTCCTTTAAAATTTGACTGCAAATGAGATTTTATGATAATATACATTATTAACTTATGTGAAATATAAGGTTTGTAAACATCTCATAACATGTATTTTTTTAGCGTGAGTTTGCCACAAACGTGAAGGAATTTACGCCGTTCAAGAATAGAGGATCGCCTGATTGCCATGTCAATACCAATTAATTTCTTTCAAGATATAATTGACCGCTGTCACCAACGGCACGAGAATCCACTTAAGCAACGGCGGACGTCCGCAAGACCGCTGTTGTACAAAGGGCTTCCTTACCATTTCAGGGTCCATTGTGCGCAGCAATATCCTGTGCCCCTTCAAGACTTGGAAGCGGCAGGTATTTCCTTTATGCCGATAGGGCCGGCACCTGGTGCCGACCGTCCCCCGCGATCCTCAGGGAGGGATCGGTTCTTGAAACGCCAAGGGGCAACAGATGCGCGGCCCGTCCGATGGCAGAAGTCGTGGGGGATTCAAATCTATACGGGTGTCCACTCGGCGCGCGATGACGCGCCGTGGCATGACATCGGCTTTACCTACGAAGCTATCTGTGCCGCACCTGATGCCGTGCTGTCTTGCGTTCAAGCCCTTGTTTATGCCGTCCCGAACCCGTTGTTGACGATGTCAAAGTCTGGGGGACTCCGCTTTTCCTGCAGGATACCGGGGTACTTGCACCCGAACACGAAACAGGCAAAACTGTATGTCTATAAAGGGGACCTAACAGCACCGCATCGATATGACGCATATCTTGAGATTGTTGGTGAGAAAGGATACAATCGCTGGGATGCGCGTTATGAAATCCTACTCGGAAACCTGTTAGAGCCGCCTATGATCTCTAAAGAGCTTCTCTTTGCTCCTATCGATATCCTTCGCGCGAAACTTCACCAACCTGCTTCCGAAAGCGTCCAAGACCAGGAGGACATTCCCGAAGCACCCTACTCTCTCGGATCGGGTAAACTCGACCTCGCCAAAGAGGCGTTTTTCAAACACGGGTTTTCTTACGTCAAACAAGAAGATGGATTTCACTATTGGCGTCGGCAAGAAGCGGAAATTAGCGGGACAGAGGTATCATTGTGGGAGCGCGAGGGTGGCGTGTGGATATGTGCATCCACAGCGGATACGGGGCTGCCTACGGAGGCAACGCTCATCACAGATGTTTGGGAGAATACGGGTATCCTGCCGCCGCTTCCGGCGACGGGGCTGCCTATAAGCGATAAGGTGCCTTCGATTCGGGCGGGGAACCTCAGTCCACTGGGCATAAGACGCCCCCGGCCGGCGTTAGAGAAGCCGACACCTACAGAAACGATTCATGAGACAGATGAAGAAATTAGCACTCAGGTGCAGCGTGCTTTCGATAGAAACGTGCGCGTTCTTGGCATTATACCCCACACAGGCTTAGAGAAAGACGATGAAGTAGCATCCGTTCTGGGTGATGGTGAGATGATGTGTTTAAACATATCAGATGCTGAAATTGGGGCAGCAGTCAAACCATTTCTTGAAAAGCGAAATGTGGAATCGGTCACACGGTGGCGGGACCGGATGTATCTCTGGAATCAGGTGAAAGATACCCCCGTCGACGTGCGTATGGCAACTCCCTTTCAACATGGAAACGTCTGTGAGGATCCTGAGCGGTGCGAAGCACTTGAGAAAAAGGGTGGGAATCCGGACGAAATTATCTGTCCACACTGCCCCGTCTATACAACATGTCAGGAACGTGGCTATCTATCGCAACTCGCTACATTACAAACGACCAAAGCACAAATATTAAGGGATCGTCGACTGTTTTTGGACCCACAATACGCAAAAACAGTGGAACACCTTCTCGAAGCGGACGATGGCACACAACGGCTTTGTATCGTCAATTCCAAGAAAGAAAATCAACTGTTTCTCGAATACAAACTATCAAAAACCACATTGGAAGAATGGATTGCCAACTGGCGAGGCAGTGCCTTAGGAAACTTTGCGATAGCCGCACTGAATGCGTTAGAAATCAAAGACAAATCCCATGCTATCTGGGTCGAACGCCTGCGAACAGTGACACAAACGTTTGAATGGTTGGAAGCAGAAATCATCCAACAGATGTGCCATTTTGAGGTAGACGGTAGAGTGGTCGAGCGAGGGACCATTGATCCAGAGACCGAAGAGGAATTAGCACGTTTTACTATTGAGTTTGAAGGTGGGATTTCTGCTTATATTCCATTGGACGCTGCGGCTGCGGAGAGACTGGCGGCAGAAGGGTTGCCCTTCTTTCGACTCGACGCTTTTGTGCCTAACGCAGACACGAAAATTCTGATGTCAATAGCGGATGCCGTCAGATTGGGTATCTTGGATGCATCGACTGTTGAAAATATTCAGGCGTTCCCAACGGTTTGTGGGAATCCACACTGGACGTTTTGGCATCAACTTCAGTATTTCTTCTCATATTACACCCGAAACGCCGATGCACCGATGCACTGGGCGGCCGAAGTGCTACAGTTTTGGGTGCCGCCGGTCCTACATCCGAGCGTCAGACACCTGTTGGTCACCTCCTCGGCTCTCTACGACAGACATCTCCATCGAGCGTTCTTAGATGAGGAAGTTGAGGTCCTTCCTGCCCCACCGGTGGCATGGGTTCCCGGAAACCGTGTTTTTCAGGGGCGTTCGAGTATCTATCCACAGAAAGTAATTTTAGAACTCGATGACACCTGGGACTTTCTGGGGATATCTGAAAAGGGACAGCGCATTTTTTTGAATATCCAAGCTGAAATTGAAAGGGATCCGAATATTAAGCATGGGATTCTAACCTATACGCACGCAATTGAACAGGTGAAAGATATCGCGACAAATGAGAACCTCTGTTTCTTGACGAATTTCCGAAAGACGAAGGGATTGGAAACCGCTTTTCAAGAAGCGCATGTCATCTGGATAGTCGGCTTGCCGGAAATGAGATCACGTGCCATTTTGAACCGTTCTCGGATCTTGTTCGGTAGGGATGAGAAACCCCTCTCTTATGAAATGGACCCTGACACCTACTGCTACAAAGACGAACGCGTCCAAAGCACTTATGAAAGAGTCATTGCCCGCATATTCACAGAGATTATAGAGCTGGCGCAGCTGAACCGTTTGGCAAACAAAAAAATTATGTTGGTTACGGGTTTGCGAATTCCTGAACTTACCGATAGACCTGAAACCCTCTTTTTTGACGTGGAAGATTTGGAGGTCGCCGGTGAGTTAGACAAACTTCCCGAGGCAATAGCGATACGCGAAGGTTTTGAGGTCGAACGCGACAAACTGACTGCTGAATCCCCCAGAAAAGAGGTAGAACGGATTCTCGGATGCTCCCCAAGGCACGCAAACCGAGTGTTGCAAAGGATGAGGGGTGGGAAACTCATACGTATCCCGTTCCGCGAGCAAATCCTCGCAATTCTCGCCGACGGAGAGAAAACAACACCCGAAATCACGGATGCGATTAAAGGACATCCAAAAGCGATAAACACAGAACTCACCCGCCTTGTAGCCCTCGGTGAAATTGTAAAAATTCGACGGGGTCTCTATAGACTTTAGAATGACTCGGTTCTCTTAGAAGGAAATTCGTGATGAAATTACTGGTTACGGGCGGTGCTGGGTTTATCGGTACAAACTTCATACGGTATTGGCGCCAGCACCACTCGGACGATACGCTTATTAACCTTGACCTCCTGACGTACGCTGGAAACCCCTCCAATCTGACAGATATAGCGAAAACACTCCCCACGAAGCGTTACAAATTCGTCCACGGTGATATTCTTGATACAACTTTCGTAGAAGACATTTTGAAAACAGAGCACCCAGATGTGATTGTCAATTTCGCCGCCGAATCACACAACAGTCGTGCCATCCTACATCCGAGGCGTTTCTTTGAAACGAATGTGATGGGGACGCAGGTGCTATTGGACGCGGCTCGAAAGTACGGCGTGGCGCGGTTTCACCATATCTCCACCTGTGAAGTCTACGGTGAACTCGCTTTAGATTCACCCGACATGTTCAGTGAAAATGCGCCCTACCGTCCACAGACCCCTTACAATGCCTCTAAAGCGGCAGCCGATCACCTCGTGAACGCCTATTTTCACAGTTTCGGCACACCGATTACTATCTCCAATTGCGCGAACAACTACGGTCCTTATCAGCATCCGGAGAAACTCATTCCGCTGTTCACAACAAACGCGCTCCAAAACTTACCCTTAACCCTCTATCGAAGCAGTCATAACCGCCGGGAATGGTTGCACGTTGAAGACCACTGCCGAGCCGTTGCAGCAGTCATCACGCGCGGCAAAATTGGCGAAACTTACAACGTCGGGAGCGGTGTAGAGAAAAGCATCGAGGAAATCAGCGACTTCATCTTAGACACCCTCGGCAAACCGCAGGCATTAAAAACTTATGTTCCCGACCGACCCGGACACGATTGTCGGTATCTGTTAGACTCCGGGAAGATTGCTCGCGACATCGGATGGCAACCGAAAATCCCCTTTGAAGTCGGAATGCGTGAGACGATTCAGTGGTACATAGACAATCAGGAATGGTGGCAGACAATCCAACAACAGGCAGATAGCGAAACCGTTCAAGAGGATAAATGGGAAACATTCACACGGAGGTGACCTTCATGCAGCTGACGACGGAACAACTGACAGCATGGAAACAAGATGGAACGCTTGTAGTGCCGAATGTGTTTTCAGAGGAAGAGACTGCCCCGGCACTCGAAGCGATCGAACGGAACGCCTACGATGGGTTGACCTACGCCGAATATCGCGCGAAATGGGACCCGCAGCCGGATGCCCTGAAAAGTGCTTATGAGAAGAACAGTGATATGCAACGGCTCGCCGGTCCCTTCGGAAAGGCACTGCATTTTCCGACAGGTTTGGAAGCCGTAGATAAACTCCTTGAAAATGCGGCATACTTGGGAATCGCGCAGCAACTGTTAGGGGCAGAAGAGATTCGGCTCAGCTACGGGCAGATTTTCCTCCGAGAGGGGCTCACCGATAGCCGTCATAGCGAACACCCGTGGCAAGGATACCACATCGACAATGGAACGAACTCGGCTTTGCCACCGCATCCGGATTGGCAACGCTACGGGTATATCTTGTCCGGCATTATCCTGCACGACATCGAATTGGACGGCGCGCCGATGCTTGTTTGTCCGGGTTCACAAAACCAACTGGATACAATATGGGCAAAGTACCCCGGCAGATCAGGTGGTGTCGGTATTCCTGATTTGCGTGAATTTAAAGGAGAACTCGCCGAGCCAATTCCCGTTACGGCAAAAGCAGGGAGCGTGGCGTTCCGCTCCAGTTACCTCGTTCACGCCGCACAGCCGTTTGAAAATAAAAGCAAGCAACGCGCATGGATGGGGTATCATTTCCACCGTGCGGACAATGCCGATTGGTGCAAAACGACGCGCCCGGTGCCGGGGTGGGGTAGTCCACAATATATGAAATTTGTGGCGCGAACGACTCCCGCAGCCCGCCGCGTTTTAGGGTGGCCCGCCCTTGGCGATGCATACTACACGCCAGAGGCACTTGCACGTCTTGCACAAGCATATCCGGGAATTGATTTGGAACCTTACAAAAAATAAAATAAGGTAGGTGCGGTTTCCTAACCGCACCGGATCCAAAAAAAAGATGTGAAACTCAACAATTCCTTAAAATTGAATGGCTCTGCCTCAAATAGCATAAAAGGTGGACAAAGTTTAGAAAAAGTTGTATACTGTATAGACCTACCCCAAAAGGAGATTTAAAAAGTAATGAGCAGTTCTGTGAATAGCAAACCCACTATGAGATGTAAACTAACACTCATTCTGGAAGAACAACCAGAAGGTGGATTCACAATAACTTGTCAAGAATTACCCGAATTGATTACAGAATGCGACTCTTTAGACGAGATTAAAGAGGTCGTCACTGATGCATTTCACGCCGTTGTTGAACTTTACGATCACCAACAACGGTCTTTGCCTGAAGAAGTTCAGATTTTAGACGACAATACGGAGGATGCTGCAGTTAGGCATCTATTGGAAACGGTGGTGCCTATCCATGAAGTACCGCGAGATAGCCAAAAAACTACGTCGGCTTGGCTATGAAGAAATAAAGAGAAGAAGGTCAGGCTCCCATCGCATCTGGGAACATCCGCAAACTAAACTGTCAGCATCTATCCCTGATTGGGGTAGTAGAGATTTGAAAATAGGGACGCTCCGAAGTATTCTTAAACAATTAG